>JBGTRP010000088.1:0-14096 GCA_041940685.1 Acanthopleuribacteraceae bacterium | reverse complement strand
GCTGCTTAGTCAGTAGTTTACAACAGTATTTTTTTAGGGTCTACGGCCCTGAAAAACGGCGGATAAAGTCTGGGTGAGGGAACCTTTGCGCCCCACCCATTTTTCTTCTGGGTAGCCACCATGCCGGTCCAAAAAAAGGCGGAAATTGGTTGCCGGAGTTCCAAAAAACAAGTTTTTAGACACCGGGTTCAAGGAAGAATCTATTCTCGGCAGTGGGGAAGGGTGAAATTGGTTTGTGCTAACCTATGCTTCGAGATTTCTAAACCACATCTCGTGTGGAGGCGCCATGCAAGGCTTGATTTCTTTCCACTGGATATTGCTTCTCTGGATCTCTTTCCCGCCCATGGCGAGAGCCCAGGAACCGCGACCGCTCGCGATACGTGGTGTAACCCTGATTGATGTCTCCCATTGGGGCGGGAAGGAGCATGATTTAGAAAGTGCGACGATCCTGGTTGCAGACGGGAAAATCGCAGCGGTAGGAGCAGACAAGGATGTCATGGTTCCCGAGGGTTATCGGGTCATCGATGGGAGTGGGCAATTCTTGACGCCCGGCTTGATCGATGGTTTTGCCGCGCTGAACAACCAAAGTTACGCCAATGCCTATCTCTACTCCGGGGTCACTTCCATTTTGGGTGTTCAAAGCCTCCGACGCGGCCCTTTAGATTTGGAGGCGGACCCCTCGCCGCGCGTATTCCGCATGGAATCTCTTGGTTATCAACCCGCCGCCACGGCCGAGCTACTCCAGGGCTTGGACGCCCTGGATGAAAAAGGCGTGGATGTGGCTTTGCTCATGTACCGCATCGAAACGGCACAGTTGGCCGCGCTGGTGAAGCGAGCCGAGGAACTGGGCATGGCCACCATTGGCGAATTGGCGCGAACCACCTATGCCGAAGCCGCGGCGGCGGGAGTGGATGCTTTCGTCCACACCACGCGCTACTCCCTTGACCTTGCAGACGGGCCCATGCGCGCGGGCGTGGAGAAGCAACCGTTCAGCGACGACCTGAACAGCGCGAAGTGGCGCTATTACAAATTCCTGGCCTCTATACAGGAGGGCGACCCAGCAGCAGAAATGCTTGGAGAACGGCTTGCAAAGCATGGCGTCGCGTTGATGCCCACCGGCAGCCTTGGATACCTGGACAGGCCCGGCGCATCCAATCCCTGGCATGAGCCCGTTGCGCGCATTTTGAGTCCGGAGGATATTCATTGGCCCGCGGACCCCAAGACTGGCCGCCATGATTATCCACCCGAGAAGGGCGAGGCCTATGCCGCGATCGCCATGGCCGAGTTGCGATTGGACCGCGCCTATTTTAAACAGGGCTGTGTGTATTTGGCCGGCAGCGGTACGGATGTGTGGGGCACCATGCCCGGCATTTCCCTGCACCACGAACTGGAGTATCTCGTCGCGGCCGGGCACACGCCCCGTCAGGTGCTGGCCGCGGCCACCGGCAATTTCGCACTTGCCCTGGGTTGGCGGGATGTGGGTCTGATCGAGCCTGGCCGCCGCGCGGACTTGCTCCTGCTGGGCTCCGATCCAAGAACCGATATCGGCAACCTCAAAAATATCCGTGTGCTCATTCTGGAGGGCAGGGTTCTCGACAGGGAGCGTCTTATCCGTGAGACTCCCTGATCTCAAGCCCCTCGAAAGAGGCGAACTCGTATTTGAGACCTGGCACAGTGAACCCGTGGTTTGAGACGCCATTTAGACCGTCTTTCGCGTCGATGCTTTGGTTTCGGCTTGGTCAGCATTCGTGAATGTGGAACCGCCATGTCGGGCATATTCCGAAGGGGTCTTGCCAAACATACGTCGAAAGATTTTGGAGAAATAGTGGGGGTCGTTGTAACCAACGGCGAAAGTAATTTCCGAGACTGAACCGAATTGACTGAGGCAAAGTTGAGCGGCGCGCTCCAGCCGAAAGCGGCGCAACAAATCGCCTGGCCCTTGGCCTGTCAAAGCTTTGACTTTGCGGTGCAATTCTCTGGGGCTTAGGCTCAAGGCGTCGGCAAGCTGAATGACGCCAAAGTCGCTTTGGGCCAGGTTTTGTTCCAAAGCGAGTTGGATTCGTTCCAAAAAGCGCTCCTGTTGGGAAGGAATTGAAACTTGGCCGGGTTGAAGCGTGAATTCTTTACTGAACTGCTGTTTGAGCATCCGCCGTGACTCGATGAGATTGCGGACCCGCGTCAGAAGTTCGCGGCTGCTGATGGGTTTGGCAAGATAATCGTCGGCTCCCAACTTCAGGCCCGCAATTCTATTCTCGCGGGAGCCTTTGACAGTCAACAGCACAAGGGGAATGTGGTTCGTTTTGGGGTCGGTTTTGAGCTGGCGGCAAAGCGTGTATCCATCCATATTGGGCATTTTGACATCGCTGATGATGAGGTCGGGCCGGTGATTTTTCGCTGACTGTAATGCCTGTTCCGCCGAACTGGCTTCCAGTACTTCGTACTCTCGCCTCAATTGGTCTGCAAGATAGGCGCGCATGTCCGCGTGATCCTCCACCACGAGAATGGTTGGTTTCAAGCCTTCCCTGCGCGTTCTGCTCGCGGGTGGTTGACAGGGCGTCGCATATTCACCTTCATGGAGGAGGGGGTGGGTCGCCCTAGATGGTCCTCGGACCCTACCGTTGGACCGGCGTGTGCGGGACGTTTTTGCATTTCTTGTCCGCGAGGGAAGTCTCACGCGAAATTCGCTGCCGAATCCGGGTTCGCTGCTCACATGGACAGACCCTTCATGCAGGTGAACCAATTCCCGCACCAGTGCGAGACCGATTCCGTTGCCCTTCATATCCTGGGTGCTACTGGCTTGGTAAAAGCGGTCGAAGATATGGGCCAGCGCTTCCTGGGCAATACCCTTACCCGTATCCTTGACGATCAGCTCGATCCATTGATCGTCCTCCATGCGCAGGCTAACCCTCACCTTGCCCTTATCTCCGGTAAACTTGAGCGCATTGGACAACAGATTGTGAAGGATTTTTTCTAATTTTTCGGTATCGAAGGGTATGACCATGGATGGGAGCTCCGTTTGAAAGGTAAGAGCGATATCCTTGCGTTCGGCCCAAGAACGAAACATGGCCACTTGGCTTTTGAGGAAAGCAACGAGATCTTGGGGGCGGAGGTCCAGCTTCGCTTGGCCCGCTTCCAGTTGGTCGATTTCCAGCAGTTGGTCCGTGAGTCTCAGCAGTTGCCGCGCGTGGTGAAGCATGTTTTTGTGTTGCTCCTCGAGCTTGGCGTCTATGGCGCCGAAATCGCCGGCCAGAATATCCTCCAGTGGACCGATCGTCAGCGCGATGGGCGTGCGCAACTCATGGGTGATATGGGTGAAATAGCGAGACTTTTGGCAATCCAAGGCAGGCATCTTTCCCGCTCGTTCGGCCACCATGCCTTCGATTGCACGGTGAGTTCTCAATAACTGTAGCTGGGTGTTCACGCGGGCCAACAATACGGTTTTCTCGATGGGTTTGGTGAGATAGTCATTCCCGCCTGCCTCCAGCCCCGTTACCAGATCGGTAACTTGGTTTTTGGCGGAGAGAAAAATCACCCCCAACTCCTGCGCTCGATAGGCTTGCCGGATCTTCCGGCAGACCTCGTAACCGGAGCTCTCCGGCATCATGATGTCCAACAATACCAGGTCAAAACTTTGCCGATCCAGGAGCCGTAGGGCCGCTGTTCCGTCACCGGCCTCAAAAACGCGATAGCCCTCCAGCTTGAGATGGTTGATCAAAACCCGCCGGTTCACCGGTTCGTCGTCCACCACCAGAATACAGGCAGCGCGCGTGTCGTTCTGCATGGGCTTGAATGGAGCCTCGGAAGGCCGCGGCGGTGGCGCGGGAGAAGCTATTGCCCTGTCCTCGGGGATTGAATCGGAGCTCAATTGCGCGGCCACTGGCAATTGGAACGTGAAATGGCTTCCCTGGCCCAACGACGATTCCACACCAAGCCGGCCACCATGCAGCTCCACGAGATGCTTGGTGACCGTGAGACCCAAGCCGGCGCCGCCACGAGGATCATCCTCCACCGCATGATCAAAGGGCTCAAAAATGCGCTTCATCCCCTCTGCCGGAATGCCAACGCCAGTATCCTTTACGCGCACCTCTACCCGGTCACATTTCCTCTTGGCGGCCACGGTAATCGAACCCGTTGGCGTGTACTTGACCGCGTTGCCGATTAAGTTGAAGAGGATCTGTTGCAGACGATCCTCGTCTGCCATGACCGGCGGTATGTCCTTTGGTATATCCGCAACCAACGCCAGCGGTTTGTCTCCCAGAAGAGGTCGGAAAAGGGTGAAAACGACATCCGTCAAAGCCTTTAGGCCTACTGCTTTCCGGTTCAATTGCAGACCCCGGCGCCTCAGCTTGGAGAAATCGAGGATGTCGTTGACCAGTCCGGAAAGTCGCTTTCCCGAGGCGACGAGCATGGCGAGATTGGCGCGGGTGTTCTCTCGGAGAGCGCCCGTGGCCCCATCCAAAAGAGATTCCGCCAGCCCGATCATCCCATTCAGCGGCGTCCGCAACTCATGAGAGGTATTGGCTAGAAATTCATCCTTCAGTTTGTCCAATTCCCGCAATCGTTCATTTACCAACCGCTCGTGGGCCAGCTTGCGGCGATGGGATTGGTAGAGTGCTCCGATGATTGCGGAGAGCGCCAAAAAGTAGATGCTGTAGGCCCACCAGGTTTTCCAGGGCGGTGGCAAGATGGTGACCTCGATTGCGGCTTCACGTCCCTGAATGTCGCCTTCTCGGTCGTCGGCTCTCACACGAAAAACATAGGAGCCCGCATCCAAATCCGTATAAGTGGCAAAGCGTTTGTCCGCTCCAGTAGGGACCCAACTCTCATCGAATCCCTCCAGTTTGTAGGCGTACCGGATCCGTTTGGGCGCGGTGAAATCCATTGCCGAAAACGCAAATGAGAACACCTGGTCCCGATGGCTTAGCTCGATTCGGTTCGTGAGGAATATCGGTTTGCCCAGTGGTGATGGAAAGCCGTCTTGCCGTGGGGCGACCGATCGGTTGAAGAGCAGGAAATCGGTGAGCACTACTTTGGGTGGCGCATGTGGCTCGCGCAGTCGTTGGGGATGAAAGGCAATAAAGCCGTTCGTGCCGCCAAAGTACATGATGCCATCCGAATTTTGGAAATAGGAGCCAGCATTGAACTCATTGTGTTGCGGCCCGTCAGGGATCTCATATGTTTTTACCGAGCCGGAATCAGGGTCGTAGCTCCACAAACCGTTTTCCGTGCTTAGCCAAAGCCTGCCGTTCCGCTCTTCGAGAATGCCGTAAATCACATCCTCCGGTAGGCCCTCCGGCTTGCCCAAATAGGCAAAGTTGTGAGTCGCACGGTCAAAGCGAACCAACCCGCCCCCGGTACCGAGCCACAATACCTCTTCCCGTCCTCCATGGATCGCCCATATGCGTTCGGAGCTCAACGAAAGTGACGTGCTACGACCGTCCATATGGGTGAAGCGTCGCCTCTCGGTTTCAAAGCGATAGAGACCCCCAAAGCTGCCGACCCAGAGCACCGTTGCCCGATCCGTGAAGAGGCTGAACAGAAGGTGGTTGCCCAGGCCATTCGAGCGTTCCTCGTCCCGCCGATAGTTGGTAAAACACATAGACTTGCGATCCAGGTGGCTGAGGCCGCCGAGGGTGGCGATCCAAAAATTGCCCGCATCGTCTTCCAACATGGCGGTCACCGAGTTATGCACCAGGCTTTCAGGGTCGTGGCCGTTTTTGAGGTAGCTGGTGAAACCGCCCGTGTTTGGGTCGAAGCGGTTGAGCCCCCTCATCGTTCCCACCCAAAGTTCGCCGCTACGGTCTTCGTAAATGCTGCTCACCCTATCGCTACTGAGACTTTGTTTCTCGCCGGGTTCGTGATGGTAATGTTTGAAATGCTCGCCATGGGAATCGGACCGATTCAATCCCCCTCCTTGAGTGCCGACCCAGAGCACGCCCTTAGAATCCTCGTGAATACCCGTTACCTCGGCAAGGCTCAGGCTATGAGGGTCGAGAGGGTCATGTTGGAAGTGAACAAACCTTTTATCCGACCGTTTGTTGAGGCCTCGGTGCGTACCGATCCACATCAAACCCATGCGGTCTTCGAAGATCGTCATGACGGAATTATGACTTAGGCTGTGGGGGAAAAAGGGGTGATGGCGGTAGTGCATAAACCGGGAATGGGTCTGGTCGAACAGGTCCAATCCACCGTGAGTCGCCAACCAGAACCGCCCCTCCTCATCTACATGGATATCTCGAACCCAGTTATCGCTTAGGCTGGTCTCCTCATTGGGGTTGTGTTTGAACGCCGTCCATGCCGCCGTGCTAGGGTCAAAGCGAAGAAGCCCTCCCGAGGAGGCCAGCCAGAAAAACCCGGCCTGATCTTCGTGGATGTCCCAAACCGCGCGGCAGGGATGTCGCGTAAACTTGCCGGTTAACGGGTTAAAGCGGTTGAGGCCGTTGCTGGCTCCAATCCAGAGCCCGCCCTCACGATCCTCGAAGACCACCCCCAATGCGTCCGAGCTCAAACTGTTGGGATCTTCCTCATCGTTGCGGTAATGAGTAAATCGTTCTTCGCCTCGATCCATGCGGTTGAGTCCCCCGCCCCAGGTTCCAACCCACAGCCGGCCCTCCCTGTCCTCGAGAATAGAACGCACCCAGTTATGGCTCAGCGTTCCCGCCTTTTGGGGATTGTGTTGAAATCGAACGAATTGGTCGCTTTCCCTTTCATAGCGGTTCAAGCCAGCGTCGCGCGTACCTACCCACAACACGCCTTGGCGATCCTCATAAAGTGCAAAAATGACATTTCCCGCTAGGGTCGTCGGCTCCCGCACATCGTGTTTGTAAATCCGAAATTCATAACCGTCATACCGATTCAGCCCGTTGTTGCTGCCGAACCACATAAAACCCAACCGGTCCTGAGTTATGCAACGGATATTGTCTTGGGACAAGCCATCCGCGGTGGTGAGCCTCTCGAAATGGATGTTGGCGCGCTGAGCCCGCGATGGGCTCCATACCGCGAAAACCACCGCCAACCCGATTAGCTGCCCGAGAAACCTCGGCAAGGCCGGAGCATGGGCCAAATTCACCATGGATACACTCCCGCGAAGAAGAAATGACCGGAGCCTTTTGCTCCCAACACGGCAAAAAGTCTTCAGGAGGTTGGACTATTTTTAGTATCGGACACTCTTGAGCTTTTCTCAAGCCTCGTTTGGAGCGCGGGCCTTTGTTTTCGGGAGCTTTAAGGCGTCTAGTTTCGCTTCAGTTGAAGCTGTGGGAGCTCCGCGCTCCAGAGATCGTGGTCCCACAGCAAGGCGGGGTGTCCCAGAAAAAGTCCACCTTCACGGGTGAATGCAAAAGAAAAGAGCGTCAGCTTGGAATGCTCCAGGTGTTGAAAGCCCGGGCCGACACCGTAAAAGCTGGTGATCGAGCGGATGCGGCGGCTCGGGAGGTCCAACTGGTGAAGGTACCCGTCACTCATCAGGAAAAGGTCGCCTCCGAAAAATTTGGCATCCGTGAAGATCGGCGCCGGGTACCCATGGGTTGAGGAGAATTGGACGATGTAATCCAATCGCTGTTGGACGACTTCGCTCTCTACCTGAAACTGGTCTACAACAGCAAAGGAAGCATCGTAGCGCGTGACGAGGGGAAAGTATTTATGGATGCTGTACCAATGTCCTTGCCGGTAAAGCCAAAAACTGTCATTGATGCCGGGAACCCGACTTGCGAACTCCTCGGAAAAGGGCAATATCTCACCCACGTGTTGGATCAGATCGCCGTCGTAGGTGTACACTGCCGCCAAATGTCGGGATTTCGGCGCCGCGGGAATCACCACCTGATTGGGTGAAAATCCGAACACATTGGAAGTGGCGGCTTGGGCGTAGACGTTATAAGAATCCAACGGGAAGGAGCGCCTGTATTCGCCATCGGTGAATAACCTGACACGCTGGTATTCAAGATCAATGGCCCAAAGGTGGGGCCCCTCTACCGCCATGGCCAGCACCCCTGAAAAACCAAACTCGGAGGGATGCTGGCCCGCACGGCCGACCTGTTTTAGCAGCGTTCCCGAGGGAGAAATGACGTATATTTCGGTGTTCTTGACACCCCGAAGGTAAAGTTGATGGCCATCCGTTTCAATTTGGTCCAAACTTTCCAGATAAAAGGGCGCCTGGCCAAATTGGACATCTAGCGGGTGGATGCGAACCCGGTAATGATCCTGGCCAAAGGCAGTCCAAGAGATCCATATCAAAACGATCAAGCGCAACATGAGCCGCCTCCTTAGAAAAATGTTTGACCGCTTGACTTTGGCATTTGGAAGCTTGTCGCGTGGGATGCCGCGGAGTTCTTTCCGACATTTTCGAGCGGCCCGCGGCATCCCGCTAGGTTTCGCGTTTTACTGGCATACGGTTGTGCAACGAGTACAATTACAGGTGATTTGACAGCTCAGAGAACCGTCGGCATTGAAGCTTTTGCACACCGCGGTGGTGAGCGTGGCGGAACAGGATACGCTGCCACCCGGCGGCGCTGAAATGGTACAGGATTTCGAGGGGCAAGCCCCTACAGTTGCGCTGCATTGCGGATTGGCGGCGGCTCCCAGTTGCAAGCCACCGTTGACAAGGAGTATTGCGAAAACAATAGGTAACATCCATTTCCACCGTTTCTTCATGGTTTCATCATCCTTTCATGAGTTTGCGGCGGGTTCTCTGCCGGACGAAGGCGAACTGCCGGGTAGGGTTTCCCGCCTGGGATTTGATTTCAGTCAAAGCGTTGCAAGACAAAAGTATAGAGAGCAGCCTGTCAAAAAACTTGACAAGTTGGGGCGGCAACCCTGCCAAGACCGATTCACCACCTGTTTTCGGCAGATTTTTCGGCCCAGCGGCAAGCCCTACCCAGGAGAGTCGGCCCTTGTGCTTTTCATTCCCGATGAGACTCCGCCGGAATCCGGGATGGGGACAGGAACGATTGGAGTCCGGTGAGGCCCAAACGCCAAACCATTTGCCAACCCCAAGCGCGAGCGGTTGGTGCGCAGATTGCCGCAAAGCTTGGCCGTGAGCCGATTTTTAGATGGTTGGGCTCTCACATGGCTTCCCGGGGAAAGGATGGAAAGTCGATGCAAAGAAATGCGGGCGCCATAACTTTCGCGGCCTGTTCAGGAATGGGCCTCGTGTCATTCAGTGTTGACCGGAAGCCGGAAGCGCGTTCCCAATTTTGGGCGGGGAATCCTTACGCGCCCTGGATCGAGGAACTCTTTGAGCGTTTCAGCCGTTCAACGCCAGGCTCAGCAGGTCGATATCCGACTCGTTATTGAACAGCGCGGGCGATACGCGGATGCGGTTGCCGGAACGCGATACAACTATCCGGGAGGCGGCCAGCTTTTCCCACGCGCTCTCGGGTTGGGTGGCGATGAAGCTGATGATCGGCGATCGGTCGGCATGGGGGGAGATGCAAGCGTATTGCTTTGGGTCGAGCTTTTCCTTGAGCCGCAGGTTGAGCTTTATCGAATGTTTCAGCGCCTCCTCCACGCCGAATTGGAGGAGAAATTTCAAACCCTCGTAGACCGCGCAATACCCCAGGTAATTCACATGCCCGGGTTGGTAACGCGTGGCGTCTTCTCTGAGATGAATTTCAAAATCGCCAAAATCCGGATTTACCTCATCCCTCCAGGGCGCATAGTTGTGCCGCGCGCTACCGGGGAATAGGCGATCCGGCAGGCGCGTGCCCTGCAAACCCTCCCGCACAAATAAAAAACCCGAGCCATAGGTGCCGTACAGCCATTTGTAACAAGAACATGCGGCCAAATCGATCCCCATCTCATGAACATCGATCGGCAGGATTCCAGCCGCCTGAATGATATCGGCATAGACCAGAGCGCCGTGGCGATGAGCGGTTTTGGAGATCGAACGGATATCCTCGACATGCCCGTTGATATTGGAAACCAGGCTAATGTTCACCAGCGCGGTGCGGTCATCTATGGCGGATTTCATGGCCTCCACCGGAGTCTTCCAGTTTTCGGCTCGCACAATCCGAACCTCACGTCCCGCTTTTTGGAGGCCTACCAGGTTGTGGAGCGAGCCGGAGAAGTGGAGATCGTTGGTGACGATATTCCCTCCTTCCCTTATGGCGTCGACCGCATCCAGAGCAATTTGTTCTCCGGCCTTCGTGCAATGAACCAACCCCACTTCCCTTTGCTTGGCGCCAATCAATTGGGCAAATAAGTTTCGGATTTGGGACCACATCCGCTTGACATAATCATCCATCCCCCCAGCGCCTCCGTCCCGCTGAAACGCCATATAGCGTTGCAAGCCCTCTTGGCCAAAGCTGCTCAGAGGCATCATGCCCGCGGCATTGAGGTAGATTTCTTTTTCTAACCGAGGAAAGGCCGCTCGAATGTCGTCCCCCTTTGCCGGGGAGCTGGACTTGGCGTTTTGAGACCAAGGAGTGTGCGCCAACGATCCGGCCAATCCAGCAACGACAAATTCTCGACGTTTCACGGTAGTCCCTCCAAATCCCTTTTGATAAAAACATAGAAAGCCATTTTTGGACGCCGGCTTAAGCGTCACGGAGAACAGGCTCGAAAAAAACCGCCCAACGTTGACTTTCCGTCTCGATCAATAGCGCCAATACGATTGTAGCGCGATTCTAAGGCCGAGTCCGCCTTGGGTGGAATGAATGCGCCCCTCTGGTTGTTGTGTCATACAAACAGAAAAGATTTTTTGAAATCAGGGTGGAGGCGGAGTTTGTTCCAAATAAAAATCGGTTTATTGCTTTTGTCGGCGGGGGCGGCTCTTGCCTGGGCGCAATCGACTCCCTATCAAACCCTCGAGGATCTTAAAAAAATAAAGGGCTTTCAGAAGCTTTTGGAGAAGGGAAGAATTCCCGCGATTTACAAACCTCAATTTGTCCCTGGGCGGGACGCCGACATGCCGATGGATGCTTGGGTTATCGGGGTGGCAGACGGCCAACATGCCAAGGCCTATTCCATCAACCTGCTCAATCGCCATGAGATCGTTAATGACTTTATCGGTGAGAAACCCATTGCAACGACCTGGTGACCGCTGGCCAATACGGCCGTCGTGTACGACCGCGAAATAGATGGAACCCTACTCGATTTTGAAGCATCCGGCGCACTCTATCACAACGCCCTGGTGATGCAGGATGACCAAACCGCCTCATTTTGGGCGGTCATTTCTTCCCAGGCGATCGGCGGGCCCAAGCAGGGAACCAAGTTGGTCGAGCTGCCCATCTCCCAAAAAACCACCTGGAAGCAGTGGCTGAAATCTTATCCGGAAACCCTTTTGCTCAGCGTGGATGGACGGGTGCATGAGGCATCCAACCCCTACGACAATTACTTTAGCTCCGAGAAAACTTTTCGACCGGTTGAAAAACCCGATCAAAGGTTGTCGCCCAAAGCCTCCGTGTTCGCATTCCTCGTTGAGGGTCGCCCCTTCGCCATTCCTCACAAAAGCCTGGCGTCCGGCTGGCAGGGCGTTGCCGGGGACCTGCCGGTGTTCCTTTACAGGGGCGAGAATGACGCGGTTTACCGTTCTACATTGGCCTACCAGTTAGTGAACCAACACCAGCAAGCCGTGACGCTAGAACGAAAAAGGAAGCATTGGATAGTGGACGGCCTTGGGAAATTCTATCCGGATAGGGGCGTCTTTGGGAAAGAAGGCGTTTCCCTACCCCCGCTCCAGGGATTGGATACCTTTTGGTACATCTGGAGCCAATACTATCCACAAACGGTGCTGTTGGCCGCGGGTTCCGAAAATGGAGAATGATCCGGAGCTTGAGGCCGCAGGACTTTGAACCCACTGAAAGCAGCGCAATAGGGCAAAAGGAATAAGCGGTCAGGGCTTTTGGATGCCCCGTGGGCGGCAATCAGCTATTCCGTCGGACGATCGAATGTTCTTTTTTTTCAATCGGTTTTTGTAAGGGTTGAATTTTTAGAAGCTTAGGCTGTCTTTGGGCTACAATATTGCCAGTAGCGCCCGAGAAAACAAAGGAGGTCGTGCATGCGATTTGTTCAAAAGAGCGGTACGTGGAATGTCACGGTTGGGGGGCGTAGCGATACCCCTATTTTGGAAATGCCCGATATTACCAAGGGCAACGCCATCAAGGTGACCGTCACCTTTTTGGCCAAAACCGCGGGGCAGGCCGACAGCGGCTTCAACTATACGGTTAAGGTCACCAATTCCAAGGATGCCCAAGCGCTTTCCGCACAACAGAGCGTGGTGCAGGGCAATGCCGGTTTTCAAACCACGACCAAAACCGTCATCTTCATCGCGAAGGTTTCCAGCCCCACCGGCGTAGAGGATTTGGATTTTGAGGTAACCTTTGAAAAAGGAAGCCTGGATGGCCAGGGCACCATTAGCGATTTCCTGATGATCGGAGAGATTGTCTCGCTCGCTGAATAGGCGGCGCGAATTAAAGATGCGTTCCATCTTGGGCCGGCGCCTTGTATGGGAACCGGCCCGAGTCATGGATCGTCCGATAGGCGCCCCTGCGGTAAAAAGGCGAGTCTCTTACTCAGGATGCCGGTTCCTTTTCGCGAGTTGCAGCGGAGGTCGTCGCGGTTTGGCTGATGATGTCGCGTGCGCGGGCAATGGCCGCGGAGGTGCCCGTCACCATGAGCAGATCACCGCTTTGCAATTGCTCCGAGCCCTTGGGGATGGCGATATCGCCGCCATCGCGGTGGATGGTCACCACCAAGGCGCCTGTCAGCGCGCGTAAGTTGAGTTCGGTCAAACTTTTTCCCACGCAGGCGGCGCCCTTGTCAATTTCGATGCCGACCATGTTCTCGATATCGGGGAAAAAAGGCGAGGGCGTGGATTGGTCGGGGTTGGCGAAGGTTTGACCCGCGAGGAAGTCCACAAACCGTTCGGCCTCGGAGTGAATTTGGGCGTCAAATCGGCCCGCGGATCTCCATAGGAAAGTACCCGCGACAAGGGCGGCAATGACCAGCAACAAGGTAATCGTTCCCATGCCCAAGAGGGGGCGCAGCAACGCGGCCGCGGGAACGCCTACCCCAAGCACCACGATGAGCCGAATGGTCGAGCGCAGAAAAGCGAGCGCCATTTCGCTTAATTCCCCGCCGGAGCGGGTTCTCACCGTCAGCAGCGATTCGGTGAGATGCATGACCAGCAAATGGGTGTTGCGCATTACGCCCCAAAGAGGGGGAATCGACAGCAACCCCATCAGCGCGTAGAGAGCAGGGAATCGCCATGCCTCGGGAACGCCCAAATTCGAACCCGCCCAGGAGGTGATATTCTGCGACCAGAAAGAACCAGCGGCCAGCAGGCTGATCCAGACAACCGCGTCCAGGGCGATGGCCTTGACCGCGCGCCGTACGGGCGTGCCGGGGCCCGTGCCCGCCTTGGCCGAGCGCAGGCGTTCCAGCCAGCATTCATAGACCACTAGAATGTTTTTGATGCGGCGGGGCATGGAGTCGTCGACCAGGGATACAAAACGCGTGGCGTTGTTCAGCGCAAGGGGAGTGGTAAAGGCGGTAAGCACGGCAACCGTAACCAACACGGGTTGCAGGCTGGAACCGACCACCCCCGCCCCGATGCCGATGCCGGCAATGATGAAAGCGAACTCCCCGATTTGGCCAAGCGCCAGGCCTCCTGTCATGGAGGCGCGCAATCCATTGCCCGACAGCGTCCCCCCGAGGGAAACGCTGGCCAATTGGGCCAGCACCACGGCCGCGAAAACCGCGAGTGCGGGGCCAAGGCTCGCCACCGCGAGGCGCGGATCGACCGTCATGCCGATCGAAACAAAGAAAATAGCGGCGAACATATCTTTGACCGGATGGATCAGATGTTCAATTTCATGACCCCTTCCCGACTCCGCCACCAGGAGACCCGCGACAAACGCGCCCAGCGCCACGGAATAACCCTGGGACTCCGCCAGCAGCGCGAAGCTGAAACAGACGCCGATGGTGGTCACCACCAGGGTTTCCTTGTTTTTCATACGTGAAACGGCCCGCATCAGCCGGGGCACGATCAAAAGCCCTCCCGCGACAAACAGGAACAGCGTAAAGACCAGCCTGCCCGCGGTCAACGCCAATGCACTGGCGGAAACGCTGCCGCTTTCCCCAATCGCGGTGACAGCACCGAT
>JBGTRP010000087.1:0-14317 GCA_041940685.1 Acanthopleuribacteraceae bacterium | reverse complement strand
TAAAATATTCAGAAAAGGTGATGATTGTACCGGGATACGGGTTGGCAGTAGCCCAGGCACAACATGTATGTCATGAACTGGAATCTACCCTGGAAGAAGAAGGCGTTGAGGTGAAATATGCCATCCATCCGGTGGCAGGACGAATGCCCGGCCATATGAATGTGTTGCTCGCCGAGAGCAATGTTCCTCACGAACAGCTTTTCGATCTGGACCAAATCAATGACGATTTCCAGAACGCGGATATCGCCCTGGTCCTCGGCGCCAACGATGTGGTCAACCCGGCCGCGTCCAAGGATCCCGGCAGCCCCATTCACGGAATGCCGGTGCTCAAGGTCTGGGACGCAAAGACCGTATTCGTGGTGAAGCGCAGTCTCAGCGCCGGTTTTGCCGCCATTCCCAACGATCTCTTCAATTACGAAAACAATCTCATGCTCTTCGGCGACGCCAAGAAGATCATGACCGAGCTGAACCATGAGTTCAAGGAATTGAAGGGATAGGGTTCCGCCCTTTTTCCATGGATGCGATACAATGGAAGTCCCATCCGGGGTGAAGCCCGCGTGGCTTCCGCTACCGCCCCGGCCTGGGAATTCCTTTCGGAGAGGACGCGCCTTGCTTGCCTGGTATCTCGTCACCACCAAATTGAAAAGTGAAAGCCGGGTCAAAGAAAACTTGGAAAAGAACCATGACATGGAGATTTTTTATCCGGTTTTTCCTCCCAGAAAAAAAAGCTCTCAAGTAGGGCTGCCCCTTTTCGCCCGCTATATCTTCGCCAAGTTCGACCTCGAACGCGACTTCCAAAAGGTGCAGTTCGCACCGGGTGTGACGCGCGTGGTGTGTTTCGGCAACACCTACATCCCGGTGCCAGAGGATGTCATCACCTGCCTCAAGAACCGCTGTGACGAAGAGGACCGGATCTTGCCCGTCGAGTTGGCAACCGGCCAAAGGGTTCGCGTAAAAAACGGCGTGTTCGAGGGTTGCGAGGGTATAATTCGTGAAAAAAGAGGCAACAAACGCATCCAGTTACTGCACCAACTGGCATTCGGCCACTCCATCAAAATCGAGGTCGACGCATCGGAGGTCGAACCCTGTCCGCCTCCCCGCTCCTGACCGCTCGCGATTTGGGATAAAAGACCGGATAGCATGAACATCATCGGGATATCGGCTTTCTACCACGAGTCCGCCTGCTGCCTGATCCAAGACGTGAATCTCGTCGCGGCCGCTGCCGAGGAGCGTTTTACCCGCGTCAAGCACGATCCCCGCCTTCCGGTAGAGGCCTTTCGTTTCTGTTTGCGTCAGGGCGGTATCGACATCATGGATATCGATCGCCTGGCTTATTACGAGTTGCCTGAGCGGAAGCTGGAGCGACAATTGTGGGCTGGCGTCCCGGATGGTGCGGACCAAGATTTGGCCTGGCTGGACCCGCATCAACCCATGCGTGCGATCCGTGAACGCCTGGGTTATGAGGGGCCCGTGGATTTCCACCCACATCATCAAAGCCACGCGGCCGCGGCCTACTTCTTCTCCGGTTTCCCCCATGCCGCCATTTTGACGGTGGATGGGGTCGGCGAGTGGGCCACGACCAGCTATGGCCGGGGTAGTGGCTCGGCTATGGAGCTGATGGAAGAGGTGCGCTTCCCTCACTCGCTGGGCCTGCTGTACGCGGCGGTCACCTCCTATTTGGGTTTTCGCGTGAACGACGGCGAATACAAGGTCATGGGTCTTGCGCCCTATGGCAAGCCACGCTTCCTCAAACAATTGCGCGAATTGGTGATCTCCGAATCGGGAGGCGGGTTCCGCCTAGACATGAAATACTTCGATTTCCTCAAAGGCCCGCGCATGTTCAGCCCCGCGTTTTGCGACCTTTTCGGCGCGCCGCCACGGGCGCGGGGAGCAAAGCTGGAGGCGCTTCACATGGATCTCGCCAAAAGCCTTCAAATCAGGCTGGAGGAGATAATTCTGGAGAAGGTGCGCTACCTCGCCGGACTCGTAGATTCACCCTTTTTGTGCATGGCGGGCGGGGTCGCCCTGAATTGCGTGGCCAATGGGCGCATCGCCCGCGAGGGACCTTTTGACAAGCTGTTCGTGCAGCCCGCGGCCGGAGACGACGGCGGCTGCCTGGGCGCCGCGGCGCTGAGTTACCTAAAAGAAACAGAGAATCAAGAAATCAAGCCCATGCGCCATGTGTACCTGGGACCAAGCTACCAAACCGAGACCATCGCGGCGCTGCTGGCGGAGAGTCCCATTCAGTATTTGGACTTTCGCGGCAAGCAGGAAGAGCTGCTGGAAGCCGTGGTCGACCGCCTGGAACGGCGAAAGGTCGTGGGTTGGTTCCACGGACGCATGGAGTTCGGTCCCCGCGCCCTCGGCGCGCGCAGCATTCTGGCCAATCCGCTGGATCCCGGCATCCGCGACCGCCTCAACCACGCCGTCAAAAAACGCGAGGGGTTTCGCCCGTTCGCGCCCTCGGTTTTGTGGGAGCGCGCGCGCCAACATTTCCAACTCGACCATCCCTCGCCCTATATGCTGCAAACCTGCCAGGTCCATTCCGAGCTGGACTTGCCCGGCATCACGCATGTAGATGGTTCCGCGCGGCCGCAAACCGTGGAAGGAGACCATTTGCCGCGTTTTCACCGCTTGCTCGTCCAATTTCATCAGCGCACGGGCTGCCCGCTCTTGGTCAATACCTCCATGAACGTGCGCGGCGAGCCCATGGTCAACTCACCCGTAGACGCATTGCTGTGCCTGGGCCATTCGGGTATGGACAGCCTGGTTCTGGAGGACTTTGTCATCGACCGCGCCATGCTGCCCGAGGGTTTCGAGGCGCTGGTCGAAGCCTGGGAATTGAAGACCCGACAGCCCCATACCCAAGGCCGAAGCGCCATTCGCGAGAACCTCTATACTTTTGTATGATTTTTGAGCCGCCAGCATGAACCAACCGCAAACACCCGATACGCGTGAAGCCCTATGCCGCGAACTCGCCCGCTTGCTGGCGCAGCCGGATGGTTTACGGGTGGCGCGCTACATGCAAATGGCCGGCCTGGTGGAACCCAGGCCACGGGCCTCGGAACGGGCGGGAAAGCGCGCGGAACCCAGCGGCGAGGCCAAACCCATCAGCATTTGGATTCCACGGGAGGTGGATGGCAAGACCGTGTTTGTAAGGCCGGATCCGGGCCCGTTCGGGGACCATTACGCCACCCGTCGGGTTCTCGACCCTCAAAAACCGGAGGGAACGCGGCGCATTTGTTTTTTTGGGGAATCCGTGGCCGCCGGTTATCTCTATGCCCCTCATTTAACGCCCGCCATGGTGCTCCAAGACCAGTTGGCGTCCCTGGGCGGCAACCCCGCCTTTGAAGTTCTGGATTTGGCGCGCACCAACGAGACGATGGACGGCGTGTTGCAAACCGCGGAAGCCTCGCTTCAGCTTCAACCCGATGCCTGGGTCTTTTTTATGGGCAACAATTGGGATTTATTGGAGAATCCCGGCCTTTCACCATGGCTTCCCTCGGTAAAGAGACGGCAACGATACGCGCGCGCACTGCGGGAAGAGGGCTGGTTCGGACCCATGGAAATGGCCGCGTGGCAGTTGTTTGAAAAGGCGGGAAAGTTGCTCGCCGAAATCGAAAGGCTCGCGAGCGCCGCCTCGGTCCAGGTAATTTTGGTGATCCCCGAGGTGAACCTCGCGGACTGGGAGAACCGCCAACCCATCGGATGGCTGTCCAAGGGCTCCACCGCGCGTTGGCGCCGTCTTTATGAGGAAGCGCGGGACCTGCTAGCCGGCAGCCAATGGCGGAAGGCCTTGGAAACCGCCCGCCAGATGATGCGGCTGGACGAGGGCGCCCATCCAACCACGCATCGCATGATGGCTTTGGCATGGCTGGGTCTGGGTAAAAAAAAGGAAGGACGCGAAGCTTGCCGGGCCGAGGTCGACGCCAGTCACTACGCGACCATGGGATTTCTAGGATCGCCGAGGGCCTGCTCCATGGTACAAGCGCTTCAGCGACGCGGCGCGCGGTTTCATGGCTTTGGTCTTGTAGATCTGCCCGAGATTTTTGCCGAGGCCCATGATTTTCAACTTCCGGGGCGGGAGCTCTTTCTGGACTACTGCCACCTCACACCGCGAGGCATGAAACTGGCCATGGCCGAGGTCGCTGGGGAACTGTTTCATCGCTTTTGCAAACAGGGGCATATACAGCTCGGGGAGAATTTTCAAGCGCGATTGCCGGAGCCCGCTGTCAGCGCGGAGGCGGACGCCGCGGCCAAGCTGGGCGCGGCTATTCACAGCGCGCATCGTCATCTGCCCGTCACCGAAAAAAGCGAACTCATCGAATATTGGTGCCGCGAGGCCCTACGCGCATCTCCGAAAATAGCGGACGCCATGGCCGCTGTCCTGGAGGCCCGCTGCGCGGCGAGTCCCGTGCCGCTCACGAACGCCTGGCAACGCAACCATCGCGCGACCTGCCGGTTGTTGTTACAACACGGCTGGCATTGGGACTTTCTCGATGCGGATCTGTTGTGCGCGTTATTCAAGGTGCTGGAGGAAGCGAACGGACATGGGAAGCTGGAAAACATGTTGATCGCGCGACGGGCAGTCGGCTCCGAGGCTATCGAGCTACTGCCGTTTTACCTTTGGGAACCCCTGGAGCGCCTCTACCCGGAGGTCATGGCCACCACGGATCTCAACGGCCGCGCCTACCATCGTTCGCTTTGGCCGGAAACCGCCTTCGCCCTAATCCACGATCGGTCCGATCGGGGCCAGGCCATCAATGAACCGAATGGGGCCAGGCCATCATCGGGAGAGAGGGCGGGCGGCCCAATGGGGCCAGGCCATCAGCGAGAGGACGATGGGGGCCAGGCCATCGATTTGGAGTTGGTTTGCCGACTGCCGCAGGATGTCGCCTTCGTCGCCAGTCACCTGACCCTGGCCGTAAACGGCGCCCGTCTCGGCGAAGTAGCGCTGAGCTCAAGATGGACAAAGTTCCGCGTTCTCATCGAGAAAAAGTTGCTGAAAAGGGGCATCAATCGGCTGACGCTGGGTTGGCCTTCTTTGGCAGAGGAGGAAGGCGCCAACTGGGAGCGGGCCGTGCGGCGGTTGGAACAGGGCATGGAAGCCGATCTGTTTCCCGTTTTTGGGGAGATCTACCGCCTCACGGCCAGGAAAGTCAAGGGGCCATCGCCGCCTGGTTAGAACCGGAAATTGACGCCCAATTGGAGCTGGAACAGATCCGTGCGGGATTCCGTCACCTCGAAGGATACGTCGGTTCCGTCGATTTCCACGCTATCGGCTATGGCGTATTCGGCCTCCGCGCCCAGCAGGTAGCGGCCCCCGAGATGGAGCATGATTTGCCCAAACGGCCCCCGGCGGCCCACGCCCTCCTTCAAGGTAATCTGGAGACCCGAGCCGAGGCCGTAACTGAACACGGAATCTTTCAAATTGGTGTAGCGATCGAAGGGGTCGTCAAAATCATCCTCATAAAAAGAGGTATGGGTGGAGAATCGCTTGACGCCCAACATGCCTTGAACATATGGGCGAACAGCGCCGCGCTTGGGCTGAAGACGAAAGATCAGGTGACCCATGAGGATCTCATTGGTGGTCTCCACGCGCTCCAGGTCATCGTCGCAACAGGGAAAAAAGGGGCCATCGCTGTATTCACGGCCATAATTGAAAAAGCTGAGCTCCACACCCAGAACAAGCGCGCTTCGGGGAACATGATAACCGGAATAAAGGTCCACGCCGATCCCCTCGTCATCCAAACTGTCTTTTAATTCATCCTGAGGGAAGGCGCCGGTCACATCCAGACCCCATTCCCAGGAAGATTGGGCCCACGCCGGGGCCAAGGCTAAGAAAAACAGGAAAACGCCACAAACCCGGGCCCAGTTGCTCGGGTTATTTTTTGCTGACCACATGTCTACCATCCTTTTCCGGCTCGCCGCCCCACGCGACCGTATTTTCATTTTCGGATTTCGGGGCCTTAGGTCGCCCCAAAAATCGCTTCCAACGAGCCGATGGCGGGAGCAAGAGGGATGCCAGCAATTTTTTAGCCCGACCTACGCCCGAAAAGGGCGCCTAGCATTTCCCTGCAGCCTCTCATTGCCAAGCGGAAAATCCGCAGAGGAACATAAAGGAAAAACAGCGGGCGCGGCAATGGCAGCAAATTCCAGTCAGGCTCGTTAGGCGTAAGGGCTCGGCCCATCAAGTAGGCGGTCCGATCTCCCCATCCTTCAAGGATGCGACAATAGAACCATTTTCGGTTCAAGCCCCCGACCGGCGCACCGCCCGGCCCCGACAATACATAACGAAAAACGCGATGGGTAAGTTGGCCGATGGAGGGATCGGATTGGATGCTTTTGTGGACGATAGGAGAAAAACGAATTCCCCATAGTTGATAGGCGAGATTCAAACCCAGCAACAACATGCGCTTTGCCGCTCCAGCCCGCGCCAGGAAATCGGGCCATTCGAGCTCGGGCACCTCGCCAGCGGCCAGCGCCACATCCGCGATCCAAACCAGACGTTGCCAGCCGTGTTTGCTGCCGTGCTGGCAGAGGTAGAGCAAATGTTCACGAGGCGGAAGAGCGGACAACCGAACCCCCTGAAAGTTCAGGGAAATCGTTTTTGTCCAAAGATCCATTCCTCGTTTTGGAACGCGCGCGTAGCTGGCGGTCAACCCCCAATGCAGATCGACCCGGGCCAAATGGGTTTCATGCACCAACTCTTCCTCGTAGAGGAAGCGCTGGGCCGCGGCTTGGCGCAGGGGGGATCGACGAATATGAGGATGGTATCCCAATTTGGCCAAGATCCGTTTGGCTTCCATCAATTGGGAGACCCGAACCAAAATATCGAGATCCACGTACTGACGCAAACTCAAGTCTCCATATAGCATCTGCGCCAGCAGCGGGCCCTTGAATGTCATGAGGTCCAATCCCGCCTCGTCAAAGGCGCGAGAGAGCCGGACCAGTTCCCCGCTTAGCAGCAGGTTGTGGCGCAGGAGCTTTTGCCCGCGCTCACTCAGTTCCGTTTTGATTGCCGGGGGAAGGGAAACCTCGTTTTGCTTTTTGAGATTTCGGTACAACAAGGGGAGCACCCCATGTTGGTCGGCCGCCTCCATCACCGCTTGCCAGCCAATCTGATGCTCGGACCATCGGTTTTCGCCACGCCACCAATTGTCGGGGGGGGCGGGATGTGTGGCCGCGAGCAGGCAGGCGGCATCCGAGGACAGTTCCGGGAGGCGCGATTGTAGGGAAGAGGCCATAACATTCTCCCGGGAAGTTTATGGGTAACGCCCAGGGAAGGCGAAACCCACCCGGCATATGGTCACGTAGATGAAAAGGAGGGATTAGAGAAACCCTCGGGCGAAAGTCTCTCGCGGTTGAAAAGCCGTATTCTGGTAGCTTTCGCGGGCTTTTCAAGTCCGATGTGAACTTTTTGTGAACGAATTCACATTAGTTTTACCGTCCTTGGGGTGATTTGGGCTAGATTAATCTCTTATTTATTGTAGATTGATAGACAGGCGGGATCAGCCTCTCCCCCAATATAGAGGAAATGGCGCATGACGGTTTCAATCCATTTGATCGGCACCA
This sequence comes from Acanthopleuribacteraceae bacterium, assembly GCA_041940685.1. Classification (GTDB taxonomy): domain Bacteria; phylum Acidobacteriota; class Holophagae; order Acanthopleuribacterales; family Acanthopleuribacteraceae; genus JBGTRP01. The sequence goes on along the minus strand of JBGTRP010000087.1, from coordinate 6,742 downwards.
ATTTCAAACATGCCGATCTTGAAAAGGTCGCACGGGTTCAATGGCCAGAGAACCCCTGCATCAACGATTTCCTACAAATGGCGCGGGAGCGGTTTGGCATTCTGGAAATTTTCTTCCTCCAAACCTGCAACCGGCGGGAGTTTTACTTCTGCCTACCCCAGGATCGGCCTGTTGGCCCCCGATTTTGCGATCGCTTCCTGAAAGCGCTCTCCCAATCGATCGGCAAGTCGTTTCAGCGGGACGACTTTTACCATTTCGAACAGGATAAGGCCGCATTGCATCTTTTCCGGGTAGCCTCATCCCTGGAGTCCATGGTTCTGGGGGAAACCGAGATCATGAAACAGATTCGGGATCAGGCTGGATACGCGCTCAAGAACAACAATATGAACAAGCATCTCAATATTCTGGTGGATGTGGCGCTTCGCACCGCAAAACAAGTTCGCCGCCAAACCAGCATCACTCGCAACGTGGTTTCCATGGCCTCGCTGGCCTTTCGCCAGGTTACCGACCATTTAAAGGGCAAAGCCTCCAAGCGGGTGGTTTTTGTTGGAGCCGGTCATTTCATCAACAGCATCCTACCGACCTTCGTAAAAGCTCCCGACCTGGAGTTGTGCTTTGTCAACCGCAGCATTCCCCACGAGTTGGCCGCGGTTCATGGCGGCAAGGCAATCGCGTTGGATGCCTTTTTAAGGGCGCCGATTCCCTTCGATGTCATGATCTCGGCCACATCCGCGCCCGACACCCTCTTCGAGCTGGATTGGATTCGCGCACAAAATCGCGAGTTGCTGTTATTGGACGCCGCACTGCCACGGGATATTGACCCGCGCGTCCGCGAGTTGACCGGGGTTGTTTACCGCGATCTCGATCACCTCAACGCCATCCTAACGACTAACCGTGGCGCCCGCGAGGCGGAAATTCCCAAGACCCAACCTATTTTTGATAAGGGCCTGCGCAAGCTGGAGGCGCGATGGTTGGAGTGCGACCTGGCCGAATATCATCAGCAGATTTCCTCTCATTATCGGGAAGCCGGGGAAAAAGCGCTGAACCACCTAATCAAGGACCAGCTTGCCGATCTCTCCAGCGATGAACGGGAGGCCCTGCGCGGTTGGACCCAAAACCTGGTTACCAAGCTCACCAACATTCCCATTCTCGGCTTAAAAGGCGTGGCCAAGGAAGGGGGCGCTCCCGCGGTGGAGGCATACACCAAAAGCATCGCGGCCCATTCAAGCCTTTTCAAGCCCTAGCCCTTTCCGGCTTGAACCCAACGCAACCGCGTTCATGATGGATCTCTACTTCACCCAAATGGACCCCTTGGACCCTCGAATTTCTGAGTTATTGGCGGATCGCGGCTGGGTTTGCCGACACTTACCCATGCGGCGGGTCGTGTTCTCCGAGGAACCGTTCGAATTGGACAGCGATGCCTGGGACGCCTTGATCCTTACCTCCAAGCAGGCCGCGCGATGGCTGTTGCGGAAGGGCTTTGAGCGGCTGCCTCCCTTGGCCGTGGTCGGTGAAAGTACGAGTGTCCTGATGGGCGATGCAACCATGCTGCTCCCCTCGCCCGCCCCAACCGATGCCGATGCCTTGGCCGCCCTTCTTCGGAAACGCTTTCAACACAAGACGGCGCGCCTCTTGTTCCTCAGGGGCGCTTCCTCCGCTCCAACCTTGGCGCGGGAGCTAAGGCATCATAAGTTCCAGGAGCGGATCGTCTACCGCACCGAAAAACTTAGCCAAAAATTGCCCGCGCCGACCATGCCGGCCATGGTATATTTCCAGGCGCCCAGCACGGTTTTCGATTATCAGGAGATCTATCACAACCCGCCAACCCATACGGCGGCCATCGGCAAATCGACCGCAATGGCCCTGAAACAAATCGGTTGGCGCCAGGATTTCCAGCCGAGCAGGCCCGAAAACGCGTGTTTCGCGGCAGAGCTTCCCGCCTGGAGCGATTGGCGCGAGCCCTGAAACACAATCAAAATGGGAAAGAAGATGAATCAGTCCGAAAAACTTTACCGTCAAGCCGAGGAGATCATGCCCGCGGGAGTAAATTCTCCGGTGCGAGCCTTTCGCTCCGTGGGCGGAACGCCTCTCTTCATGGAGAGCGGCGAGGGAACTTGGATCACCGATGTCGACGGCAAGCGTTACTTGGATTTCTGCGGGTCCTGGGGACCTCTGGTATTGGGTCACCGCCATCCAGCGGTGGAGGCGGCGATCCGCGAGGTAATTGGCCGGGGTTGGACCTTCGGCACGCCGGTCAAGGAGGAGGTCGCCCTCGCGGAGTTGCTCACACGGCGCCTTGGAAGGCTTGAAATGGTGCGCTTCGTCAACAGCGGCACCGAGGCGGTCATGTCAGCCATCCGGCTGGCCCGCGGCTTTACCGGGCGAGAGCGGGTGCTCAAGTTTCGCGGTTGTTACCATGGCCATGTGGATTATTTGCTGGTAGAGGCCGGCAGCGGTCTCGTTACTTTTGGCGAGGCATCCTCCGCTGGAGTGCCGGATGCGTTTGCTCGCCTTACCGCCACCATGCCCCTAAACGACGAGGCCGGTTTGGACCGCCTGTTCGGAGAGATCGGCGACGCATTGGCGGCCGTGGTCATAGAAGGAGTTCCCGCCAACAATGGGTTATTGATCCAAGACCGCCAGTTCATGCAGGGCCTAAGGGCGCGCTGCGACCGCTGGGGGGCCTTGCTGATCGTGGACGAGGTGCTTTCCGGGTTCCGCATGCCTGAAGTCACGGCATGCGAACACTACGGCCTGCGCCCCGACCTGATGACCCTGGGCAAGGTCATTGGAGGCGGCATGCCCGTGGGCGCTTACGGCGGCCGGCGCGATATCATGGAACATATTTCCCCCCTGGGTAAGGTCTATCAAGCCGGAACGCTTTCTGGCAACCCGGTGGCCATGGCCGCGGGTTATGCTACCTGTTCTACCTATTTCGAAATCGATGCGCCGACCCAAATAGAAACCTTGGGCCGGCACTTGGACCAGGGCATGGCAAACCTGCTCGGCGAGGGCCGCGACACGGGGTATCTGCGCCTTGGCTCTCTGTTCTGGCTATATTTCTTTCGTGCAACGCCTCCAAAAAGCGCCGAGCAAATCGAAGGGAGAGGGGCCGAGGCCTATGCCCAACTACATCGCTTTTTGCTGGACCGGGGCATTTACCTGGCGCCATCTTCCTACGAGGTCGGTTTCCTCAATACGGCCATGACCACCTCCGACCTCGATCTTTTTCTCCAATGCCTGGAGGAAGCCAAAAAGGAGGGACGGATCCCATGATTTTTATCGACGCGTGTAACTGCAAACCCACGCCGCGTCCTCCAGTATGGATGATGCGCCAGGCGGGCCGTTACCTGCCCGAATATCGGGAAATCCGGAAAAAACATGGGTTCCTGGAGATGTGCGGCTCACCCGAATTGGTCAAGGAAATCACCCTGCAGCCCATTCGGCGCTTCGACATGGACGCGGCTATCATTTTTTCCGATATCCTACTGCCTTTGGTTCCCATGGGCCTCGATTTGGAGTACCGCGAGGGAGAAGGACCGGTGATCGGGCGCCCCATTCGGGAGCCCGCCGACGTAGCCCGGCTCAAGGAACCGGACCTACATCGGGAGCTGGGATTTCTCAAGGAAGGCCTAGCCCTGACACGAGCCGAACTCGCGTCCGAAAAAGCGTTGATCGGGTTTGCCGGCGCGCCCTTCACCCTGGCCTGTTACGCGGTCCAGGGTCGGGGCGGTGGTCAATTTGAAATCTTGCGCAAGTGGATGATGACCCATGAGGACGCTTTCGACAAGCTGCTGGGACGGTTCGCGGACATGACCGTCGAATACCTGACCATGCAGGCGCGGGCGGGCGCCCAGGCGCTGCAAATTTTCGATACCTGGGGCGGATTGCTTTCCGGTTACGATTACCTGCATCGCGTGTTTCCCCATGTGCAACATGTCCTCAAGGGAATTGAATCGTTGGGGCTGCCTAGAATCCTATTCATTAAAGGCGCCGGGCACTTTCGCGATTTCTTGAAGATCGCGCACGCGGAAGTAATCGGGCTCGACTGGACCATGCCCTTGCGGGAGTCACGCGATATTCTGGGCCCCAAATACGCGGTGCAAGGAAACCTGGACCCCATGTTCCTTTTTGCGGATCCGGCAAAAATCCAAGAACGGGTTTTGGCCATTGTCGAGCTTAACCAGGGTCAGCCCGGTTACATTGCCAACCTGGGCCATGGCATTCACAAGGAAACGCCGGTTGAGCATGCCCGCGTGTTTATCGATACCATCAAAAGCCTTCAACATTCGGAAGCCTGAGATGGTCTATCTTGTCATCAAGGCGCTGCATCTAATTGCCATGGTGGCCTGGTTCGCGGGACTTTTCTACATGTTCAGACTCTTCGTCTACCACGTGGAGAACCGGGACAAGCCCGAGGTTACCGCGGTGCTGAAAGTCATGGAGCGCAAGCTTTACACCATCATCACCAGGCCCGCGATGATCGCCACCTTTGCCTTTGGGCTCGCGATGGCCGCGTTGAACCCCGCGCTTTTTGAATTCGGCTGGTTTTACTTGAAGCTGGTGCTGGTGCTGGGGCTTGCGGGTTACACCGGTTTCATTGGAAAAACGCGGCAACGCTTTGAGGTCGATGACCTTTTTTTAACGGGAAAACAATGCCGCATCTGGAATGAGGTGCCCACGTTATTTCTGGTTGTCATAATCTTCCTCATGGTGGTTTTTCGCTATCGAATAGGCTAGCCGCCATAAAAATCGCGGATCGGGCAATGGCCCATTCAATTTAACGCCACCAAATGGCCTGGCCCCATTGTCAGCCCCATTGCCATCGCCAGCCCGGTCTTCGCTGGCTTAAATGGCCTGGCCCCATTGTTTCCATTGTTAGGTCATGAATGCGTTACAATGAGAAGCCCATCGGGGCTTATTACCCATTGGTGGAGGGGCGCCTTGTCAATCGAGATCAGCGATTCCGCTAGGGTTGTGTTGGCCAACATTCGCAATCGGCGCAGCCTAAAATTTACCATGATGAAGCCGGATCCCATTTCTGAGGAACATCTGGACTTGCTTTTCCAAGCGGCCAACTGGGCCCCCACTCACCGGTTTACCGAACCCTGGCGCTTCATTTTATACCTCAACGAGGGCCGCGCACGGTTGGCGGAGGTCATTGCCCAAACATATCGCGCCACCATCGGTGAGGATTACAACCCAAAAAAAGAACAAAAAATCCGCGATCGGTTGGACCACGTACCGCTATGCATGGCGGTCGTAATGCGAATTTCCGGCCTGGTTCAGGAGTTCGAGGAAGTTCTTGCCGTGGGTTGTTCTGTGCAGAATTTTCATTTGGCCGCTCAGGCAATGGGGATCGGCTGTATCTGGTCGACGCCGACCTACCTGGACCACCCGGCCATCCGCGAGTTTTTAAATTTGGCGGAGAACCAACGTTGCCTGGGTTTCTACTATGTGGGTTATCCCAGGGATGGCTGGCCCCAATCGGTTCGCAAACCGGTCGAGGAAAAAATCACCCGTATCGAAAGCTAATTAAGGTTCCTGGAAACACTTAAGTTAAGGAGATTTTATGCTGGCAAGCGTAAAGCGGATCGCGGTCGAGGCCGGTCACCGCATTCTTGAGTATTACGATACCGACATGGGAATCAGCTACAAGTCTGACGATTCGCCCTTGACCAGAGCAGATAAAGCCGCCCACGACCATATCTGCCGTTCATTGACCGAGGCGTTCCCTGGGATTCCGGTCATCTCCGAGGAGGGGATCGTCCCCGATTATGAAACCCGGTCGCGTTACGAGTCTTTCTGGTTGGTGGATCCATTGGACGGCACCAAGGAGTTCATCAAGAAAAACGGTGAGTTTACGGTAAACATTGCGCTCATTGAAAGGGGGCGGCCCGTGTTGGGAGTGGTGGCGATTCCCGTGCGGGAACGCGTTTACAGCGCTCGCCTGGGTCAGGGCGCGCGGCTCTCGGTTTCTGGAGGAGAGGACAAGCCCATCCATTCCAATTCGAAATTTGATCTACAAAATCTAAGTGTTTCCGTGAGCCGTTCCCACCCATCCGGTGAACTCGACGCATTTTTACGCAAAATTCCGGGGGTCCAACTCCGTCCACTGGGCAGTTCTCTCAAATTTTGTTATGTGGCGGAGGGCCAGGTCGATTTCTATCCGCGTTTCGGACCGCTCAACGAATGGGATACTGCCGCAGCGCATTTGGTTGCCCAGGAGAGTGGGGTACGGGTGATATCGCTTCAAAACGAACCACTTACCTACAACAAACCTATCATGAAACACGCGGGGTTCCTCGCGGCCAGCTCCGAAGAGTTGCTCCACTACCTGCAATCCAAACTCCAAGATTAGGGCCAGGCCATCTTGATAAGAACATGGGATTATTGGGGCCAGGCCATTATTGCCAAGATTGGAGAAATACAGGATTGTGGTTGATTGGCCGCCTATATCGCCTTAGTTATCTGGCAAGATTCCACACCCAAAGCTTACCTTCTATCTGGTCTAATTACCCAATAGCAAACGAGGGCCCTGGGCTTCCATTCAAGCAGCCGATGGGAGTAATGATTTTTTTGATATGCGGGTGAATGGTCCTGATTGCCTTTTTCTATTCCAAACAATGCCCCGGTCTTTGGTGGCTGTTGTACAACCCCTCCCCGAGTCGCACGTACACCTCGCTTCCACTTTTGCGCAATTGGAATTGTTCCGCTACCCTCCGGCAGAATGCTCGCGTAC
>JBGTRP010000086.1:0-14323 GCA_041940685.1 Acanthopleuribacteraceae bacterium | reverse complement strand
ACGTCTCGGCGAGGATCATTTATCCCGGCGCATGGCGTCCAGATCGCCTTCCCATTCGATCTTGCCGCGAAGCGGTCGCAGCGCGGCAGCGGCGCTACGCGATCGTACCAGCATGGCAAGCGCCTCCTCCACGGTGCAATCGCCGGGCAGGATGCTGATTTGGGTCATCATCCAGGCGCCCACCGACTCCTGGGAATAGTGAAGTAAAAGCCTACAGCCTATGCTGGCTTTTTCAGGCAATAAACCCAGCATTTGCCTTCGGTCATCTTGGTCGGAATAGCGCAGAATCGCGGCGACGAGATTCAGCTCCATTTCTAATAAAAAACCAGCGGAGATTTCGGGTCCAACCTCCTCAAGCAGCCTTGCCGTGTATTGGGGCAGCATCTTCGCCAAAACCGGCGCGGCCCGTTTGGGCGGCACTTCTTTGAGAAATGCGGCCACCGATTCCAAGGGTTGTTGCTCCAAAATCCTCGCGGCCGGACCTGGCTGAGATTGTAAAAAGGCCAGGGCCAAATCGTTTTGTTGCGTTGCCATATTTAGGCTTCCTTCTCGGGGGAGCCTCCAGCGGGCTCTTCGGTTCCTTCAAGGTTGGATTGAAAACTGCTGATGCGCTCTTGAAAATGTTTCGCGGGAATGATGGTCCGGCCGTTTGGCGTATCAAGCACAATCGAGGTCTGGGTAACCTCCACCACATTGCCCTCGATGTCGCCCATTTTCATCCGCTCGCCGATGCGGCAATGCTTGCGCACGTATTGGGCTCCAATGATATTGGCCACCAGTGTTTTGGCGCCAGAACCAAATGCCAACGCGCCGCCCAAAAGCAAGACGCCGACAAGCACCATCAATAAGTTGGTCAGAAATCCTACATGAATCCCTATTTGTTCGATCCCGATTACAAGCGCGGAGAAGAGAATCACGATTTGAGCCACCCGCGCCAGGAGCTCACCCTGCTCCATATCGGCGGAACTTGCCGCGCGAAGAACGGCGACTTTTACGCCATTGCCTAAAAGAAAGCCCATGAGAATAATGAGCAGGCCCATGATCAGGTTGGGTAAATAGATGATCACATTGCTCATCCATGCGGAGAACATTCTCCAGCCAAGAATGCTTCCGGCAGCCGCGGTGAAGAATACAATGACCGTCCAGAAAACCGTTTTCCCCACGATGTCGGCATAGGATTTCTTCATTTTTTCTTGCTTGGCGCCATCGGCGCCCGCGGCGCGCTGGAAAAGTGAGTCAAAGCCTCGAACCAGCTTTCGGGCAATCACCCGCAGGGCATGGGCCACGACCCAACCAATCACCAGGAGCACAACAGCCCCTAAAATTTGAGGGGCAAGATCAATTACTTGGGCAAAAAATTCATCAAAGGTATTCACCAGCGATTCTTGCCAGTTCAATCTATCGGTATCCATGGCCAGGCTCCTTGTGATCGGCGGTTTGATAGGCGCGAAATAGATTTTCTGAGGCAGATTCTACAGGCCCCGGTTCAGCATTCGGAGGAATGATTGGAGAGACCTCCCTGGACCAGACTCCAAACCCTTCGGGCATTTCCTTTTGTGCTCACAGATCCTTTCCATGGCGGTTTCACCTTGGTCTTATTCTGGTTCCTGCTGGTTTTCAATGGTTGCGCCATTGATTTTTCGGATTTGGATACGGGTAATTTGAGCGCCTTTTATTTTCAGCACCTTGAACATAAAATCGCCCGACTCGAAAATATCGTTTTCATCGGGGATGCGCTGAGCTTCCGCGAGCACCAGACCCGCGATCGTGGTGGCGTCATCTTCCGGCAGGCTCCATTCGAGCGTCTTGTTCAAATCGCGAATACTCAAATCGCCGTCCACATTGTAGGCCCCATTCTTACATTTTCGAATACGGCTATCGTTTGGTTTATCGTGCTCATCGGCAATCTCGCCCACGACCTCTTCAAGGATATCTTCAAGGGTAATGATCCCGGTCACGCTGCCCAGCTCATCCACTACCAATGCAAAATGTCGGTTCTTCTCGCGAAAGGCGTTCAGTTGATTCTTCAACATGGTGCTTTCAGGCACAAACCAAGGTTTGCGAACCAGTGGGCGAAGATCCAGAGTGGCCAAATCCCCTTGATGGTTTCGAGTGGCTTTAAAAATGTCCTTAGTATGTATGATCCCCACAATATTTTCTGGAGAACCCCGCCATAAAGGAATGCGGGAATGTGAGCTGTTGGCGACAAAATCAACGATTTTTTCCACCGGTTCGTCCATGCTTACGGCAACCAAATTGCTTCTGTGAATCATCACCTCTTCAATTTCAGTATCTTCGAGGTCCAAAATACCGCTGACCATAATTTTATGCTCTCTTTCCACCTCTCCTTCCTCGTGATACATATCCACGGCGCCGCGCAAGATCTCCACGCCCGACATGTCGCTCTTCGGGGCGCTGGAAAAAAGGTTGATGGTGCGATTGACAATCGCCTGTACGGCAAGGGTAAAGGGTGAAAGGATTTTGGTGATCAACACGAAGGGGGGCGCCACCGCCAAGGCCACGCTTTCCGCGTGGCGAACGGCATAAGTTTTGGGCAGAACTTCCGCGAACACCAATACCAGCACGGTCATCACGGCCGTGGCAATAAAAACGCCGCTTTCACCCAAATAGCGAATGGCAAGATAAGTCGCGATCGCGGAGGACGCGATATTCACCACGTTGTTGCCCAACAGAATGGCGCCGATCAGACGCTCTTTATCCTTTCTCAGATTACTTAAAATGATCGCGCGCCTGTTGCCTTCCATTTTGAGTTTGTGAATTTTTGCACGAGCCACGCTGGTTAAAGCGGTTTCAGAGCCGGAAAAAAACGCCGAAAGCAAGATCAACCCGATGACAGCAAGAAACGGAATCAAAAAAAACCTCTCTTTCTCGGTGAGGGCCCTGGTCCGGACGCCAGGAGCTGAAAATATTGCAAGAGCATAGGAACTTGTTACATGCAAGATACCTCAAATATAGGTCCGGGAACAATCGGATTCTCACCGGGCGGGAACGCCTAATCGACCTGAGATTGCAGCGCAAATCCCCGCCGCGTTTTGGTTTCCATCCTTTGGGCAACCATACCGGCTCAATAGCAATGACCGGCTCAGACCAGCGGTCTAGGTGGCGCCCTGTTTTTCTGCCTGAATCATTAAGCTGTCTTGCGAAAGGAGAAATCCAGGCGAGCGGGAGTCGGGTCGGCTTTCTCGGATCGAACCCCTCCGCAAACCGCCAAATTCACCGCCGAGAAAAAGTAGGAATACAAAAGAATTTCCGTTAGTTAATTGAACTTAAATAGTTTACACATTTTTATTTCGTGTGGCTTCCTGTTTTGTGTGGTTCAAAAAAATGCGTTTCTGGGCGGGTCCGAGATAAGGTTCATGAGGCCCAATTCAAGCGGGTAAACGCGGCTTTACTTGCATCTGATCTCTGGCCTCTGGAACCAGCCTACTTGGTCACCAGCAACCCACGCGCGCTGGCCGGCCGTTGGCGGCAGCGGTCGTACCAGGCTTGCACCACGGGAAAGTCGGTTTTCAAATCCAGCTCCTCGCCCGCGCCATAAAAACCGCCCAAGGTGCCGTACCAGGTGAAGGTAGCGATGTCCGCGATGGTATAGGGCTCGCCCACCAGAAAATCACGGCCCTGTAGGCGGGCTTCCAGCACGCCCAGCAACCGCCGCACTTCCTTTTTGTAACGCTCGATGGCGTAGGGAATTTTTTCCGGAGCCATTTTGTAAAAGTGCCCAAACTGGCCGAACATGGGTCCGATGCCGCCCATCTGGAAAAACAGCCACTGGATGCACTCCCAGCGCGCGGCGGAATCGGCCGGAAGAAGCTTGCCGCTCTTTTCCGCGAGGTAGAGTAGAATCGCGCCGGACTCAAAAACCGCGAGCGGTTTGCCGCCCGGACCATCGGGGTCCACGATGGCGGGAATTTTGGAGTTGGGATTGATGGCGATGAATTCTTCGGTAAACTGATCGCCGGCGCCAATATCCACGCGGTGCGGCTCATAGGCCAGCCCCATTTCTTCGAGGGCCACGCCAACCTTTTGGCCATTGGGCGTGGCGAGGGAGTAGAGTTGAATGCGATCCGGGTACTGGATGGTCCATTTTTTCGTCATGAAATAGCTCCTTTCCGACCGGGCCGGGGACTTGCCGCGAGAGAGATTTCCCCGCCGACGACCTTAGCTTTTTGATCGAGACGCGTCAATTCCCCCTAACTGGAATGCGCGAAAATCCGCTTCCGCATCACCAATCGGTGATTATTTAGTCAATTCCCGCCGCCAACGAGGATACTCCCTGCCTTTTTTCTAGGTTTTCGGTTACACTGGGGGCCTTGCGAATTTGTGAATGGAGAGGATGACAACATGAAGTACACGGAAGGCTTGTTCTTCTCAATCTTGACCTGGCTCACCCTGGCGCTGGCCTCCGGCTCGGCCTCGGCCCAGATCGTGATCTCCGAGGTATTCGAACCCAACGGCGGCACCGCCAAGTTTGTAGAGCTGCACAACATGGGCGGCTCCACCGTGGATTTGGCGGCCGGCGACTACGAGCTGTGGCGCTACTCCAATGGCGGGGCTTCGCCCACGGCCATCGACCTGACTGGCAGCATTGCGCCGGGCGGCTTCTACGTGGTCGGCGATGCCGCGGTGGATACGCTTTTCGGCGGCGGAACCCTGGACCAGACCACGTCTTCAGTCAACCACAACGGCAACGACACCTATGAGCTGCGCAACAACGCCAGCACCACCGCGGACCTGGTCGACGCATTTGCCGGCGACAACAACCTCAATTCCAGCACCTTTGCCGCCAACGTCACCGCCTTTCGGGTCGAGATGGCGCTGGAGAACAACGGCGACTGGGGAAGCACCACGCAACCCAGCGATGGCAACACCTCGACATCCGGGTTCTGGGTGGTTTTCGACATCTCATCCGGAAACGCCAATGCCGTTGCCACGGCAACGCCCGGAATGGGCGGCGGCGGCATGGGTCAGGAAGTTCCGGTTACCCTGGAAAGTTTCTCGATCGAATAGTTTCTTACCAAAAAGAATTTCTCCAAGCGACAGGGCCCCGACTCGGACGGGGCCTTTTTATTTGCGCGCCCGGTCCTTTGCTGGACTTGTAGCCTGTCGCTTGCGGCTTGGAGCTTGTCAAGGGCAAACACAGGTGCCGTTGATGACCTCGATCAGGTCGAACACGTCGAGCGTCACGCCCGAACATGGGGCCGGAGCCTGTAGCCAGTCCGAGACCAGGTTCAGAAAACAGGGCGGGAAACACACGTCGTTGAAGATGCAATTCACCCATTCGGGATGGTCCACGAAGGGGTTGCGGTTGCCCTGGAACTGGTAGATCACTTCATTGCGGTCGCGCTCCAACTGGTCCACGGGATCGTCCAAATGCCATTGCAGCAACACGGCGCGCCGGCCCATATAGGCCTTGCCCGTAACGTTCACTCCGCCGCTGGTTTGGATCAGGCCCGTGTCGTCGGTGAGCTCCAGATCGGGTTCGGAAACCTCCCGGATGCCATGCATGCCGCCCGCGTAGCGCACATCCAGGTACAACAGGCCGCGCGCCACATCGCCGCGCCGGCCGCCCCACACCTCATAGGTGCCGCCACCGCCGCTGCCGGTATACCAGTTGGAGTTGCCGGGATACACGCCTGAACCGCCGCCCTGGCCGTTGTTGACATCGGTGACCGCCTCGTTGCAGGAGCCGTTACAGGTCCCATAGGCGATGTTGCTGCGCGTGGAGTTATAGGAGCTGTCGGAGAGGCGCAAGTGATGAAAATCCGTGTAGGGGTAGTTGCCGGGCAGGTTATCGGGAAAGCCGTAGGAACTGGGCCAGGTGTGCTCACGATTGTAATTGGCGTTGCCTCCGCCCTCTTTGGCGTAGCTGGCGTTTTTATAGATGGAGAGGATGTTGGCGCTGTTGGTGGGATCTTCGTCTGCCATTTCCAATACATCCCAGCTATCGGTAAAGGAACTGGTGTAGGGAAAACGCACATGATCGTCGATGGTCTCGTGAAGCGTGGCGCGCAGGTTTGTTCCCGAGCTCGTGTCGATATCCGCGTAGTAATCGTCGAGGGTCAGCAGGGTGACCATGCCGGGCGTGTTGTAGGCCTCGCCCAACTGGATGGAGCCCGCGAAACCGGGTAGACCCGCGCCGTCGAAGTCGTTGCGCTTCCAATCGGCAGCCGTGTCGCTGTCCACGCCGTAGGGAAAGCGCGAGGCGCCGCCGGGATGGGCTCCCCCGCCACCGCGCAGCCCAGCGCCCAGCGCCACGGTCGAATAAACCAGATCGCCGGGGTCGCCGTCATCCACGGCTACACTATCGGAGAGCACGGCCCAGGGCATGCTGTCGAAGACGCCATCGTCGTCGGTGTCAAGATCGTCGTCCGCCATGCCGGTAAAATCCTCGACGCACAGCAGGGTGAGGGTGCCGTTTGGCAGGATGTCGTTGAGAAAGCCGGTATCCCAAAAGCCGCCCGCACCGGTGAGGCCCGCGGGAAATACGCTGAGGATGCGGCCGGGATTCGCCTCGCCGTCGATGACGAGCAGGTCGGTGGTGAAGTAATCGGTCTCCGCGGTCCCGAAAATTTCGATGTACTCATGGGTATCCGCGCCCACATGATCGACCACGAACTCGCTGATGATGGCGCCGGTGCCGGGCGGCGCTTGATCCGAATTTTCCACGCCCGGCGTGTTGAGCGCCTCATGAGGATCGAGGCTGCCGTCGAAACCCGGCAAGCCTTCGCCGAAGAAATCGTTGCGCTTCCAATCCGCGATGGCGTCCGTATCCGTGCCGTTTGGAATGCGCGAGGCGCCGCCCGGCGTAAAGAAATCGCCATCGAAATTGGGGGAAAGCGTTACCGTGCTGTAGTTGAGATCTCCGGGCCCGTCATCGCCGATGGCCACCGAGTCGACCAGCGCGTTCCAGGGCGTGGCGTCCAGCACGCCGTTATCGTCGGCATCCAGGTCCGCACCGACCATGCCGCTGAAATCCTGAACCAGGAACAGCGTCATAGTCCCATTTTCGAGAATGCTGGAAAGGAACCCGGAAAACCAATAGCCATCCGCGTCGGTGGTGCCCACCTGGGTGGCGCTGTCCACAATTCCGGGACCGTTTTCGGCATCGCCCTCGATCTGCACCACCCAAAGATGGCTGTAGTTGGTATCGCCGCTTCCGAAGATTTCCAAGTACTCGAAGTCGTCGGATCCCGTGTGGTTGGCCACGAATTCGTTGATCAGCGCGTCATTGCCGCCGGGCAGCGCGGTCGAGTTGAAGGCGCCGGGCGTGTTGACGGCCTCTCCCGGCATCAGGGTGCCCACGAACCCCATCAAGCCCTCGCCGTCGAAATCATTGCGCGTCCAGTCGGCCACCGCATTGGTATCCGCGCCGTTGGGAATGCGCGAGGCGCCGCCCGGGACGGTCGCGTCACCGTCGAAGTTGGGGCTCAGCGCGGTATCCGCGTAGGCCAGATCGCCCAGATCGCCATCGTCCACGGCGACCGTATCCAGTAGAGCGGTCCATGGGGTGGCGTCCAGGATGCCGTCGTCGTTGGTGTCCAGATCGTCGTTGAGCATGCCGGTGAAATTCTCCACCAGCAGCAGGGACAGGGACTCATCGGCGAGTTGATCGGTAAGGAAACCGGTGTCCCAGAAGCCGCCGACATCGGTGACCCCTGCCTGGTGGATGGAATCGACGCGGCCGGGGTTGCCGGCGACATCGCCGTCGAGTTGCAGGATCCAGGCGGTGGAATAGTCGGTATTGGGATCGCCGAAAAGCTCGATATACTCGTGGTCGTCGCTGCCCGTATGGTTGGCCACGAACTCGTTGAGGATGATGGCCAGGGGCGGTGGCGGCTGGGCGGTGGAGTTGACCGCCTCCGGGGTATTGGCCGCCTCGCCCGGATCTACGGTTCCGAAAAAGCCGGGCAGCCCCGCGCCGTCAAAGTCGTTGCGCGTCCAATCGCCGACAGCGTCGGTATCCACGCCATTGGGCAACCGCGAGGCGCCGCCGGGCACGAAAATATTGCCGTCATAATTGGCGGTCAGCGCCGCGACCGAATACACCTGATCGCCAAGACCCTCATCGTTGACGGCCACATCGTCTAACAACGTCATCCAGGGCATGTTGTCCAGCATGCCGTCGTCATCGGTATCCAGATCGTCGCCGGCCATTCCGCTGAAGTTTTCCACCAACAACAGGGTGATGGATTCATTGTTGAGAGAACCGGCCATGAATCCGGTAAACCAATAACCGTCGCCATCCGTGCTTCCCACGGGATAGACCGCATCGATCAGTCCGGGGTCGCCCTCGGCGTCGCCGTCAAGCTGCAGAATGCTGAGATCGGAATAATCCGTGTTGGGCTCGCCGAAGATCTCCACGAACTCGTGGCTATCGCTACCCGTGTGGTTGGCGACGAACTCGTTGATCACGGGATTCACCGGCATGGGCGTGCCGCCGTTGCTGGCGCCCGGCGTCGGAGTTTGCTGCGTGTAGGTGGAGGTGTCGAGCGCCGCGCCGCCATCGGGCACCCTACTGTTGGAGTGGGTGTCCTTCATGCCCATGCCGTTTTCATTGATCTGGGCCTGACCGGGCGTAAGCACACTGATCAGAACGGCATCATCAGCATCATCGGTGTCATAGACCAGCGCGTCGACGATGTTGGCAGCGGTGGGCGCGGTGCCGTTAGGGAAATCCGTGTCATCGCCCATGTAAAGCGCGACCGCATCTACCCCGTTTTGGATGAGGTTGGAATCCGGGGAAACATCCCAATCGCAATTGGCCACGTTGGCCGCGTTGCCGCACAAAACAAAGAACCCGTTGGCGTCCAAACTGCGGCCATCCAGGTCGAAAGCCGCGTAGGACACGTCGCCATTGCCGTTGTAGAACACCAGAACCAACCCATCCAGGGAGGCGCTCGCCGGACCGTAAAGCTCCAAAAACTCCGCGGTATCGGTAGAAGGCGTATCCGCGTCCACCTCGTTGATGCGAATCTGACCCAACACCTGAGGAACGGTCGCAAACAGAAGAAGGGCAAAGCAAACGGATTTCAAGGCGGCCTCCACGATTCGTAACAGCTTCTGCTATGGTACCTGAAAATAATCACCAATGTGTCAGATTTTCAAGAAGATGGCGTCCTGAATTTGATTCCAGCCAAAAAGAAAAAGGATTGCCGATGCGCTTGGAGCCCAATTACCTAACTGGGGCCTATACAGAAACAGCGATATTCACCATGCCGGACACCGAGACAAGCCAAAAGGAATTGAGGCAATTAATTGTAATTTAATAATTTATGCATTTTCCCTTCATGTGGCTTCGCGCTTTTTGTGGTTCAAAAAACTGCGTTTCTGGGAGGGCCTCACGGGCCGCCTTGACCTGGCGATTCCCATTCATGTGTCCAGGTTTGGCGCGCAAATTCGGCGGTTCAAAGAGGCCAAAGCTCAAGCGCGAGGAAGGCTGAGTTTGACCGTTTGGGGACTGGAGCGCCCGTGTAGATCAGCGTTCGCCAGTATTCGGTTTCGGCACGCGACCACCCTCCGCAGGCAGTTGGGCCGTCCATAAATCGTGACCCCACAACATGGCCGGATGAGCCAAAACAAGTTGATCCTTGGCAAAAAATGCGAAGCTGAATAGCGAAACCGGATGTTCTTTATGTTTAAATTCCGGACCCGCACCATAAAATGTGTAAATCGTCTCCACCTCGCCGTTTTTCAGATTCACACGGTGGAGCTTTCCTCCACTCATCAACCATAGCTTTCCCCGGTGTAGTTTGGCGTCAGTAAATACGGGCGTGGGCGTGTTGAAATGTTTGTTGGGCATAAAATCCAGGACATCTTCCACCAGTTTGGCGATCGTGGGCGTTGTCGGCGCAAATTGGTTTAAAACCTTAAAATCCTGGTCATACCGATTGACATGCGAGAAAAGCTTGTGGATGCTGTAATAAGAATGCCTGTCAGCCAGCCAGAAGGTATCGTTCATGCCGGGAACCAGTCGCGTCAATTTCTTTTCGAAAGGCAATAATTCGCCTACATCCCGGATGTGCTTCCCATCAGTGGAATACGCCTTGGCCAGAAAGCCAGAAGAGGGATGTGCCGGTATCACAACCGCCTGCCCAGAAGCCGCAAAAACATTGGAGGTCGGGATATGAAAAAAGGCGTTAAAGGATTCCAGCGCAAAAAAGGTAATTAACCGGCCTTCCACGAATAGTCGGACGCTTTTTAACTGGGAATCAATCCCCCATATTCGATCGCCTTCCACGGCCATGGCCATCACGCCGAGATCACCGAACTCAGCGGGGTGACCGCCTTTGCCGCCAATGCGTTGAAGAATCTCGCCTCGCGGAGAAATCACCACGATTTCCGTGTGCTTGTTTCCCCGAAGGAAGATTTTGTTGTTCACGGCTTCCAGTTGATTAATGCCGGGAATATAGAATTCGGTTTGACCGGTTTGAAAATCCAGGGGCTCGATTTCGAGGCGATGCTGCTCCTGCGCCGGTAGCATGAGGCAAACGAACCAAGGCGCGAAAAAGCGGGTCATTTCAATCCAGGAGAAAAGAGGAAAGCTCCCCTTTCGTTTCCAAAACCACATAAGCAGAGCTTTCCTCCTGATCCGAATCCCCAATATCGGGGAAACTGGACTTCCCATTTTCTGAGCATTGAAACCAGCCTAGCTATCCATCACAGAGGGTAACGCCGTTTTGGGTCGTACACTGGGGGGGACAGGTTTTTGACTTGTTAGATACGATATTTCCATAGCAATCATAGGCAACGCAATAAGCCATTCCGTTATAACTCGCACAATTGACGCTACCATCCGGGGGACTGGAGATCGAGCAAGATACGCTACAGTTATACGCGCTCGCGGAACAACTCTCCGCGTAAATGTGGAGGCTTAGGGCCGCTGCCAACAATAGGAAACCAATCGCGAAAAATTTTGAATACTTCATACGCGCTCCTTAAATTTAAGAATTTGGAATTGCATAATCCTATAGGTGAAATTAATTAAAGCACGTGTAGTCATATATTTAAATGACTTTTTTTACTTTTTCTCTGAAACACAGAAACCTTGCAAAGTCAAAAATATCACGACCCTAAGGCAATCTTACCGCGCCATGCATTGATGGGCCCAAAAACGAGGCTTAAATCGCCAGCGCCCGCACCCGCTCCTGCAGGGCGGGCAGCACATTGGTCTCGAACCAAGGGTTTTTGGCCAACCAGCGGTAATTGCGAGGAGAGGGATGAGGCAATGGAAGAAAGCAAGGCCCATAATTCCGCCAGGCGCGCACGGTCTCGGTCAGATTTCGCTCGCGGTTTTCGCCGAGATAGCGCTTTTGTGGGTATTGGCCGATCAGCAGGGTGAGTTCTACCCTATGCAAATGAGAAAGTAGCCGCTCATGCCACAATGGCGCGCATTCCAACCGGGGCGGCAGATCGCCGGAGGCGCCCTTGCCCGGATAACAAAAGCCCATGGGCATGATGCCGATCTTTTGTTCATCGTAAAAGGTTTTCCGGTCCACCCCCAACCATTCCCGCAACCGGTCGCCGCTGAGATCGTCCCAGGCAATGCCGCTCTGGTGGACTCGCAGGCCGGGCGCCTGACCGATGATCAAAATCCGGCAGTCCTGGTGCAAACTCAGCACGGGCCGCGGACCCAGGGGCAGGTCGGAGCAGACGCGGCAGGCGCGCGCCTCTTGCAACAGGCTCTTCAAATCCACGCGAGGCTCCTTGGCTCTTTGTGCTCTCTGGACATTTTACAATCATTTCGAGGATTGGAATGGAAACCATTTAGGGTCACATGCGTATGCTACAAAAAGTGTAGCGCCGAGAGTGGAACATGTTCATCCCACAACCGGGGAAACCAGTGCGAGGCTCAAAAACAGGAAAGCCGATCATGGCGTTGTTCGATCTTCTGGGTCGCGGCTGGGCCATGGGCGTCGTCTGGAACCTGGCCTCCGGCCCCGCGACCTTCCGCGAATTGCAGCGGCGCTGTGAAAGCATTTCTCCCACCATGCTCAACCGCAGGCTGAAAGAGTTGCGCCTGTGCGGAATTATTGCCCGGACAACGGAGGGTTACCGCCTCACCGAAAGGGGCCGTGCGCTCTACCGCCTGCTGTTGCCGTTGGGCGATTGGGCCAGGGAGTGGGCGAAACGCATGGCCTTACAGGAAAACTTCCCATCGGCAACCGGGAGGCGAGAATGATGCATGCTTGGAGAGCGTACTACGGGCAAGGCCGCCTGGATCGGGCCGGCGTCTCGCGCATGGATTCGGCCTGGATCCGCGAGCTTTTCCTGAAGAGGGAAACCCGGTTCGTTCCCCTATGGAACAACCACACGCTGATCGCTGGCCTACGCGAGGGCCACGGTCGACCTGAGGCGCTCACGCCGAGCAGAGAGCGCGCCGGGATTTTGCTGGAGGGCGCCGAACACGTCACCTTTTTAGGGCTAGATGGAGAAACCGCTATTTTCGCGGTCGATATTTCGAGTTTGGAAGAGGCGCGGGCATCCGAAATCGTAAAAGACGGGGCATTCGTGGAGCTTCGCCGCGCCGGACTCCTTTTATCCGCTTCCGATGCGGCGATGCTGGCATATGCACGCGCCATGCTCCACTGGCATCGTGGTCACCGCTTCTGCGGACGTTGCGGCCACCCCAACGAAAGCCATCATGGCGGCCATATGCGCCGCTGCGCCAACCCTTCCTGCGGTCAGGCCACTTTTCCCAGAACCGACCCCGCCGTAATCATGCTGGTGGAACACCGGCCCCCGGATGGCGGCGCCCCATGCTGCCTTTTGGGACGCCACAGGCGTTCGCCGCCCGGGGCTTGGTCCACGCTCGCCGGGTTCGTGGAACCCGGCGAAACCCTGGAGGAGGCGGTTGCCCGCGAGGTATTCGAGGAGGCGGGCGTGCGGGTGGAGGCTGTTCGCTATCAGGCATGCCAACCTTGGCCCTTTCCCTCCTCCATCATGATCGGGTTTAGAGCGAAGGCCGTTACAACCGAAATTCGGGTTGATCCCGAAGAGCTGGCTGAAGCGGGTTGGTTTACGGCCGAGAAAGTGATGAGCGCGGGCGAATGGGGCGACCCCGAAGCCTCCTTCAAGCTCTCGCCTCGGGATTCGATCGCGCGGTATTTGATCGAGGCTTGGGCAACGGAGATCATTGACGCGGCCGAAAGCGAGTGATAAAGATAATTTTTCAAAAATCGGCTCCGAGAGCTTCGAGCCGGGAGGATGGAATGCGCGCTACGATCTTCATATCCGTAATTTTCGCCGCGGCCGTTGCGGCATGGGCGGCGGGTCCTGAACGCGCGTTCTGGAAACAGTTCAAAAAGCACGAAAAAGCGTTGTACGAGGCTCAGGATGGAGATCCCGAATCGCTGGAGCAGTTGCGAGCGGCCCTGGTTCGCCTGCACCCCAAACTGGTTCTGGAGCTCGGGCCCAAACCCGAAAACGGGCCACGGGACCTAACCATTAGCGCGGACGGCGCCTTGGAAGCCTTTCCCATGGTGTTCTTCTTGGTGGACGGCGCGCCCCGGCTCAAGCGCTGGAGGCTCCACAAATTCCGACAGCGACTGCCCATCGAGGGAACATGGGAAATCGGGGACCGGAAAATCGAAACGGATCAAATCCACCACCTCATTTACACCGAGGAGAACCCCAAGAAAGTAGGGATCATGCTGTTTTTTCCGGACTACCGGCCCAAAGGAGAAGCAGCCTTTGAAGCAATCGCTCGCGAGATCCTTTACCGGGCTCTGGGCGAGTTCGATGCGACCGCCAGGGTGGAACGGGTGATCGCTCGGGATCAGGGCTCCCATTTCTTCGAGCAGGCCCATCCCCTTTCGCTGCTACCCCAAAGCTTCGACGCTCATTTCAAAAATCTTCCTTAGCCGAGCCCCTGGTCAGGGATCCTCGATAAGGGAATCCGGAGAAAAAGCATCCTCCGCGCGATCTTGCTCGGAAAGGCCCCGCGACAATGACTCGAGCCGAGCCCGTTCCTGGTCCGGCAAGCCGGCGACCAATGCCCGCCACTCCGCGATGAGGCGCCTCACCCGAGGCGGAGTTCCCTTTGGCGGCACGCGGTCCAAAAACCGCTCGATTTCAAAATAGCTCGCCGAAACCACATTATCATCGCCCACGGCCAAGCCCGTCCGTGCGCGAAGCAGGAGATCCTCGAAAACGACGGGTCTGTCCATCAACCTTTCCACCAGGGCAAAGGCCTCCTCCGCCCGTTGCCGGCTTCCCTCGGCCAATCGCCACTTTGCCCGAATCACGACGGAATCCCGAAACAGAGGGTGGGCGGCGTCTTCCACGGACAGCGCCTCATCGACTT
>JBGTRP010000085.1:0-14349 GCA_041940685.1 Acanthopleuribacteraceae bacterium | reverse complement strand
GCCTTCCCTCGCGTCCGTGCGCGCTTCCCTTTTCAATTAGTCGAGTCCGGCTCGGAGAATATAGTAAAGCGTGACCTGGTCCTCCTTGAAAGAATCCAGCATGGGGAAGTACTCCCGCATCAGGTTGAAATGAGATTCTCCGATGACCGCGAACTGTCCGGGGTCCAGATAAAGTTGGGTTTGCAGAGCCTGTTCGTTGCCGGGCAGGTCGCCCGCGTGGATGCGAAGATCCGCGAGGATTTTGTTGCCGCTTTCCCGCAGGGAGGGCCGCATTTGGAAATGGCGGCCCCTCGTCTCGGCGCGGTCGCCCGACATGACGCGGATCTTCAGCTTCTCCAACAAGCTGAACTGCATGGCGGAACCCGCGGATATTCCCTCGAGAGCCGGGGCGATCTCTTTCAGGTTATCCTCTGGAGGCGCGGAACCCGGGCCGCCCAACACCATCCAACATTCCAGCGTAACGTTTTGAGGCGTGGGCGCCTGGACCTTGCGCAGGTCCTCGATCAACTTCTTGAAACCCGCGTGGATGTTTTCCGTGGCGATCATGGCAAGGCTCCCGTTGGGGAGGATGGCCACGTTCCCGCGCGCGGCTGGATCCGCATCGCCGAAAACGGCCATGCTCTTGTTCATGATTTGCGTGATGGATTGTTGAAAGCCGGCGGGAACATTGTAGATTTCCAGGTAAATGGGCTCATAGGGTTTTTCCGCGCCCCCGGATCGGGAGCAGGCCACCAGAGTGGACATGAGGACGAGGGTTAGCATGATTTTCATGATGATCTCCTTGCATCTTATCTCTAGCGGGATGCCTCCCAGCCGGTCAAGGTGAACCGAAAAGGGCTTACCGGCATCCCGCTGCAACAAGCTCCAAGCAACAAGCTGGGTTTACTTTGCCCCCGTTTGCGGCTTGTGTCTTGACACTTGCAACTGTAGCCTTGGCGATTGAAAAACTTGACATAAAAATCAAGATTCTGACCGCCAAGGCGACTGGCGCTTCACCTATCTAAGACACCTGACCCGAGCCATCCTTCATTTTTAAATAATTTTTTTCTGCCCAATACCCGATCTATCGATTCGTTTCCTCCCTCGGCAGGGGGGCCGCCTTCGGTTTTGATTGGGAATAAGGGTTCGGTATCGGTGGTTTCATTGGTAGAATCAGCGTTCATCAAAGCACAAGGCAAGGCGATGGCTCCCAGAATGAATGCCGCCTTGCCTTTTTAGGGGGTAAGGATGTCCGATTTTTTCTCCAAGCTGTTTTATGGGAACACGGTCCAGCAATGGCTGATCGCCTTGGGCATCATGGTTTTGGCGGTAATCGTGGGAAAAATCCTACACCGGATCATTGGCGGTGTCGTCAAGAAGTTGACCGCGAAAACCAAAACGCGCCTGGACGACATCATTGTCGATATGGTGGAAGAGCCCTTTATTTTCGGCATTTTGATTCTGGGCATCTGGATCGGTCTGGGTACGCTGAGCCTTGGGGACGGGGCGAAACGGTTCGCCGACCATGTGTTCTACTTTTTGATTACCTTTAACGTTGCCTGGCTGATCGTGCGCATCTTCGATTCTCTGATCAAGGAATACCTGGTGCCTCTGGTTTCGGCATCGGAAAGCGATCTGGACGATCAGCTACTGCCGATTATCCGCAAGGGCGTCAAGGCCGTGATTTGGGTGGTGGCCATCATCGTGGGCGCGAACAACGCGGGTTATGACGTGGGCGCCATCATCGCCGGTCTGGGCATCGGCGGCCTGGCCTTCGCCCTCGCGGCCCAGGACACGGTGGGCAATTTGTTCGGCGGGGTAACCATATTTCTCGACAAACCATTCAACGTGAATCAGCGGGTGAAGATCGCCGGTTTTGACGGCACGATTACCGAGATCGGCCTGCGCAGCACACGCTTGAAAACCCTGGAAAACCGCATCGTTACCATTCCCAATTCCACCTTTACCGATAATCCGGTGGAAAACGTCAGCTCCGAGCCCAGCCGCAAGGTGGTGCTGAACCTGGGGCTGACCTATGACACGGATGCCAACCAAATGGAGTTGGGCATGAAGTTGCTGCGCGATATCGCGGCGGCCAATCCGGATCTGGAAGAGAATGTGGTCATTTCTTTCAACAGCTTCGGCGACTTCGCTCTCGGGATTCTTTTCATTTATTACATCAAATCGGGAAGCGACATCATGGGCGTCCAATCCGCAATCAACCTTGAAATCTTACGCCGCTTCGGCGACCACAAGCTGGACTTCGCCTTCCCCACGCAAACCATTTACGCCCATGTCCAAAAGGAGGAGGGCTAGCAACGTCTGCCAGGAGGCATCTAGCCCTGGGGGAACTTTCGTGGCTTAGCGAAGGCTTTTGAGGGGCGGCTTAGGAGGATTTTGAAACCATGTCAATTCGTCTGGAAGAGGCGCGAAACTATCAGGACCTGCTGGACCGCGGGGAAGATGAGCGTTTTGTTTTTCCACATCTGTTTCGCACGGAAACCATGGGCGATCGCGCGCTGTCCAGAAAACGCTTTGGCTGGCTGAAAGTCCACGCCAAGGATGTGGTTGGCCGCTTGCGGCCCGAGGAACGGGTATATTTCCTCACGCGCGGAGTTGTGATTACCCTACTCGACTTTCTCACCATGGGGTGGTTGGCATATTTGCTCAACCGGCGACTCTTTGTATTCACCACCCAGCGGATTCTCATTCTTTTTCTCAACGCATCGGGCGTGACGCGGGCGGTTGCCCAGGTTGATTACGGCGCGTTACGGCGGTTTCGCCGCGGATTTTTGGGCGGCTGCCAGTTCTTTTTGGAAAGCGGATGTAAAATCAGCGCGAGCGGCATCCCCCGCCGCGATCAGAAGGTGATCGAAAAGATAGGCCAGGACCTCGGTGGAGAAAAGGCGCCCGTGCCTAGGGAAAACCCGGGTTTGACCTTCCTCTGCCATTCCTGCTCGGCATTTCTGCCCCGCAAGGTCCGGGAATGCGGGAGCTGTGGCCAGCGCTACAAGTCTCGGGCGCGCGCCGGGTTGTTGTCGTTTGCCTTTCCAGGCCTCGGCGACCTTTACCTGAGGCATCCCATCCTGGGAGGCTTCGAGCTATTTGTCGCCACGGTGATGTGGATCGGGCTCCTGGCACCCGATCCCGACATCCCTTTTGGGTTTGGCGAGTTATTTGCTTTTGCGATCTTTATTTGGCTGTTTATGCATGGTTTGGACGCCTTGCATACGCTTCACATGGGGTCCAAGATGCCGCTCCACGAAACGAAGCCGGGTGGGCGCGGGCTGACCGTCTTCGCTTTCGTCATGCCGCTGGTCGTCACCGCCCTATTGGTGTTTTGGGCCATGCCCGCCAGTCTGAAGCACAGCGGTATCCTGGCGTATAAGATGTCAGATTACGAGACCAGCCGGAAGATGCTTCACCGGGCGCAGAAGTTTGGGGACGATGGGGAAATCCATCAGTATCTGGCTTTTGGTTATGAGGCGGAGGAGGACTTCCAACGGGCCGAGTCGCACTACCTGCGTTGCCTGGAAAAAGAGCCCGAAAACGAGATTTACCACTATTATTATGCCGACATGCTATCCAAGCAAGGGCGCTACGAGGAATCCTTGGAGTTCTGTGAAAAGGCCCTGGCCCTCGATGCCGATTTTTTTGAGGCTTGGCAGGAGAAAGGCGTCTGCCTCTATAGACTGGAACAGTTCGAGGAGGCGCGGATCGCTTTCGAAAAAACCGTGGAACTGGACGACAGCAGCGCCACCGCCTGGTCCAACTTGGCGTATACCTACCAAATGTTAGGCCTCGAGGAGGAAGCCGGCCGGGCCCGTCAACGGGCCGAGGCCCTGGCGGGTGAGTGAAGCCCCCGCACGGGGTTGAGATAAGGGTCCAGCGGCGGCCTCGACGAGTTTGTCCCGCTCAGTTGCCTACCCAGCGAATGCGCATGGAGGACGCCTCTCCCGCGCCCACGGGGGTGCGGCTCAAATCGGCCACGCTTTCCTTGAGCACCACGGAATTCCCCTTGAAGCCGTCATGCTCGTAGAGGATGACCTCGTATCCCGGAGGAATCTCCACGGAGCGCACGCTGTCATTGCCCAGCCAGGTTTTTTTCATCCTGCGGAAATTGCGATTGAGCGTCTCGCGCTTGCCGCTGAAATGGGCGCCATCGTAAAGGGTGACGCCGGGACCGGGCACCTTGCGCGAGCGCTTCACGGCCTTGACGATGCCGGCAACTACCAGCGCGCCCGCGGCCACCGCGAGCACTTCCTCCACATCATCGTCCTCCACGTGGACGGCCAGCGCCAGGACGGGCTCCCAGGGTTCGGGGCCGGTGGCCGTGACGGGTGGGGGCGCGTCTTCACGGAAGACCCAGAGCGAGGAAACCTGAAAATCGCCCATCGGGGTGAGCCCCAGGTCGGGCGCGCCGCGGCTCAGGGTGAGCGAGCGGCCCCTGTAATTTTTGTGTTGGTACAGCGTTACGCTGTAGCCGGGCGGCACCCATACCGACCGGGCCCGGTCGTTGCCCAGGAAGCTGCCCTTTAGATTGGCGATGGATTCGGAGAAAATTTCATAATCGCCCTGGTAATTGGAATCGGAAAAAAGGGTGATGCCGCTTTCCCGATCACCGGGAAGATCGGGCTCGTATTCCGGGTCCCAAATAATTTGCAGGGAACCGGGTTCGTCAAAACCCAGCAGGTATGCGTCGATGACGGGCTCGCTTCCTTTCAACTCCACGGATTTCCCCGCGTACAGGGGCGCATCAAACAGTACGACACGCCAGCCTCGCGGGATCTGGATCGAGCCGATGCCCTCGGCGAAAGGCGGGCTTTCAGCCAGATTCTCCATATCGCGTTCGATGATTTGGCTCGCGCCGGAGAATCCTGAGTTCTCGAATAGGGTGATGGCCGATCCTCCGGCAAAAACCGTGGTCAGCGAAAAGCTGATAAGAAGTATCGCGATCGATTTTCCTGACATGAGCGTCCTCCGAGAATGACATTCCAGCGCCTGTTCAAGCAGGCGACCGCGCGTCCGGTAGATAGGAGAGCAAACCCGGTGCCAGATCCTCGCGTTGCCGCAAATAGCCCGATGTTCTCCAGCCGCCTAAGGATTTTCTGAGGAGGCCGGCGCCGAAACAGGCGGCGTGAAATCGGGAAGATAGGTGGCGTTGCCGATGGCGGTCTGGCCCTCGGCGTTGAACACGAATACCGCGCCGGCGAGATTGGCCTGGCTGCTGGCGACCGCATACAGATCCCCCGCGCTCTCGTCGATGAATCGTGGCACCACGGGCCGGAGCGGCGCCGCCTGTTCCACGGTATCGGTCGCGATTAAGCTCCCCTCGCGGTCGAAGTAGTAAATCCTGATGTCCGCTGGAGCCTCACTGGTCTGTAGGATTACGGGCGCGGATTGAAAGCCGTTGCCGCCGGGCAGGAAACCCAACTCGATCGAGGGGCCCAGCATTTCATTGGTTCCCCCATCGAGTGGGAAGGGCACGGCCAAGGCTTGGGAAGGGGACAGGGTGACCCGATCGTTGGTGACCCAGCGCGCGCTGATGCGGCTGGTCTCCGCCTGTAAAACCACGCTGTATCCCGACCCCACGCCAAGGTCCGGGAATAGGTCCGCTGCTTTTACGTCCAAGAATCCGCGCGCGGGAATGGTGTAAATCGCGGAGCTTTCCTCCGAGCCGTCAGAACGGTGCGCGTCAAAGCTCACTTCCGCATCCCCGTCACCGTGGTTTTGGGCCAGGAGCCGGCTCTCGAAGGTTTCGCTATTGGAAATCCAGGGGAATATCAAGCGGTGAATGGTCTCTAATTGCCGTTTTCCAAGGCTCCAAATGAACAGGCCCTTTTCAATGTCGCTGCCGATTATGGTGCCGCTGGGAAAGAAGGGATAGGCGTTCCAGAGCCCGTTGAAGTTGGCGTTGTCGTCATCGGGATAGGTATCGAAAAACGCGATCTGTTGGGGCTGCGTGGGATTGGAAGCATCGAAGACCTGCAAACCGCCACGGTAGTTGGCCTCGAAAATGAGGTTGTCCTTCACGTAGAGATTGTGGTCGATCACGTTTGAACCCGCGCCAAAAAAACCGACCTCGCGCGGGTTGCTCAGGTCGCTGACATCGATAATGCGCGTTTTGGTAACGCCTTGTTGAGACAGTTCATCTCCTTCATCGCCGATATAGAAAAACTGCCTATCGGTGGAGAGCCAGCCCTGATGGGCGTATGCCGAGCCCGCGTATTCGAGGTGGCTGAGTTCGACGATGTTCTGCTTCTCGGTGACGTCGAGGATGATCAGTCCGCTTTGAACCGAGCCGCCATTAAAACCGCCGCTACAAAAAGCGATTTCCCGGCCAGCGTAAGCTCCGGCCGTCATGTTGACGACCTGGGTGTCGTGAATATAGCGGTTCATCCATTGGCCGGCGAAAACAGGTTGAGCTGGATCGGCAAGGCTGTACACGCGGATGCCGTTCTCCTCTCCGCCGCAGCGGTAGAGAAAGCCGCTTTCCGTGTTGATGGCCAGGTTATGCGAACAGAGGGCGCCTCCGCTGGTTACGGTGCCCCTCCGGCTGACCACCCCGTTGTCGATGAAGCGCAAGTCGAAAACCATGATCCCGCTTTGCGCCTCGCTCACCACGTAGGCGTACTGGTCATAGACCTTGACGTCCTGCCAAATGGAATTCAGAACGAGAGGGACCGCCACGATCGTCGGATTCGCGGGATCGGTGACCTCCACAAAGGCTACCGCGTTGTTGGTCGCCATGATGGCGTATTCACGACCCGAGGGAGACACGTAGCCCCAGGAATCCGCACCCGTGGCAATGCTGTTGCCCAACTCGGAAAGCGGAATCCAGGCATGGAGAATGACGCCCTCGGAAGGGAAATCCAATGGCGGTTTTTTATGTGAGGCCTGGCGGTATCCGGGCCCGGAATAGGGCGGCTGGCGGTCGCGCAGCTTGGGGTCGTCCTCATGGGCCCGAAGTCCGCCGGCCGATACCAGGAGCAGGAGAGAAATAACAAAAGTTCTGAATGGATGAAGGGTCATTCGAAATAACTCCATTGCGCGTGGGCAATCTTCCAAATAAAAGTTCGTGAGCAAGAATCACACCTGATCGGGAAGGTTTCGGGAGGTCAGTGGCGCGTGAAGGGGACTGCCGGGGTCCATTTCAAAGCGCATGGTTAAGCTTCTCGATCTCTCCTCTCCTGGCGGAGGAGAAGGCGGAAGGAAACTTCCATACGCATTCCCCACAAGACAACCAGGAACCGCCGCGGGGGCAATTTATTATAGAGCGCGGGGAAACGCGCTGCCATGGGGCG
Organism: Acanthopleuribacteraceae bacterium; assembly: GCA_041940685.1. GTDB lineage: Bacteria > Acidobacteriota > Holophagae > Acanthopleuribacterales > Acanthopleuribacteraceae > JBGTRP01. The sequence continues at coordinate 7,066 of JBGTRP010000085.1, read as the reverse complement.
GGAGGGGGAGTCCAAGGTGTTGGCGGGCGCATGGATTGCCGCGCGGCGCCTCCGTTCCAGCCCTTGCCGTAAGGAATGCGGAAGGCGTGCTCGTCCGGGCCTAGTCATCCGTTCCCTTTTGTTATGGATTTTGCTCGACCAACTTTTCGATATGGGGGCTCAACCGGTAGCGGGCGAGGATATGCCGCGGGATGTCCGCCGCTCCGGAGATCCAATTCAGGCATTGGTTCGCACCACAGTGGCACTCAAACGGTTGGGCCATGCGCCATTCCGTTTGAGGGTAGAAAAAGGTCAATAACGACCCCGCATCGATGTCTCTCAGGGCGACTACTTCTCTATTTTCAATATCGATCCAACAATTGGGATCACAGCCATGATTCATCTTTGCTAGGACGGGATGGTCCAAATGCTCGGTTGGCGATACCTGAACGGAGAGGTGATTTTTTTGTTTTAGGAAGTGAGCATCGTGGAAAGTAAACAGTATTGCTCCCGCCGTAAAAGGCTCCAGCGTGAATAAGCCAACCCCGAGATGGATATTCTTTTGGGTTAGCCGCAGGCTCTGCAAGTGGGGGCAATGCGTCTCTGACTGGTTTTCCCCCTCGGGTTTGGGTATGGAAGGGCCTGGTGAGTCCCATTCAACCTTCAAGTTAGATCTCCTTTTCCATGAGCGCTTATTAGGTAAATTTATTTTACCATTGCTAGAGCGTATTATTTTATAATCTCATACTAATGAAATAAGACAAATGTTTCCTTAGTCCGTGTTGCAAATAAATTTTTTTTTTGAAATAACCGGGAGTTTTGCCGATTTGGTGAATTGGATCACCTCGATCGAAGAAGCGGCCTCGGGGGACCCGCGCCGTTTCAGGGCGCACCCTAACCGTTCCAGCGCCCTCGATGGGGTCAGCTTTGGCTATGGAGTCCGGGAGGCGAGGGCCGCCCGCTGACATCGTGGATCGCCGGGAACCACGGGGGACGGTGAATGGCTTCCACCAAGAAATCCATGACCGTTTGAACGATGGGCGTCTCGCGCAAATCACGGGGGACGGCCAGCCATACCTCGCGGGTTACCCGCGCGGCGCCCATGGGCAGGCCCACGAGCTCGGGGTGCATGCGCGCCATGGGTCGCGGCAGCAGGGCGGCGCCCAGGCCCGCCAACACCGCGGCCATTTGGGTTTTTAATCCGCCGCATTTAAGTACCGGGTTCACCCCGGGCAGGTGTTCGCCCAGCCAAAGCTTTTCCGGCACATCGGGATAACTTGTATCGAGGAAAATCCAGTCCAATAGGGATAGCTCGGCATGGCGGTCCGGGGAGAGGGCTTTTAAATAATCGGCATGGGCGTAGACGCCATAGCTGAATCCGCCAACCTTGCGGATGAAATAATCACCTTGAGAAGGCCTGCCCAAGCGAAGGGCCACATCCGCATCGCCCTGGTTCAGGTTGAGGTTTTCGGGGCTCGTGATCAAATCGATTTTGATTTCGGGCCATTTTTTCTGGAAGGCGGGCAACGCGGGGATGAGGAATAAAGAAGCGATCTCTTCCAAGGTCGTCACCTTGACGCTGCCCGTTTTTTTGCTTTCAAGACGGGTATAGGCATTCTCGATGGACGCGGCAATAGTTTCCATCTCCTCCGCCCATAGGCGTAGAGGATGGTGTTCGGGTTTGAGCCTCATTCCCTCGGCCGTACGGATGAAGAGCGGCGTCTTCAGGTCTCGCTCCAGGGTGGCGATGCGTCGGCAAACGGTGGATTGGTTGACCCCCAGCCTGACCGCGGCCAAGGCGCTGTTGGATGTGCGGGCGAGCGCCAGCAGATAGCGGAGATCGTCCCATTGGAACATGCAAATCCTCCTATGCAAAAATGCAATGCCATTATGCAAATTTTCTAATATCTTTGCAAAAATGAATTGCGTATGGTGAAAGAGAAGCATGTAGCTCTTGGAGGTTTTTATGAACAAATCCGGTGTTTCCCTTTTCCAATCGTCCCGGCGGCAAGGTTCGGGGCCTGTTCGCGCGCCCTTGGCCTTGCGTTCGATTCGCCTGATTTTCCGTGTGCTTGGTCCCCTAGCGCCTGGTCTCATGGCCCGCCTGGGAAGGCGGCTGTGGTTCACTCCCCGGCGTACGCGAATTCCCACCTATCAACGGACCTGGCTTGCCGGGGCGGAGGAGGCCTATACTCTGGCGTTTGGCTCGCATCAAATCGCCGTATACGCATGGGGAAAGGGACCGGTAGTGCTCCTGGTTCACGGCTGGGAAGGTCGCGCTGGCCAGTTAGGCGGGTTCGTGGAGCCCCTGGTCGCGCGTGGCTTTCGGGTCGTGGCCTTTGATGCTCCGGCGCATGGGGCCTCCAGCGGGCGGCAAACGGATGGCGATGAAGTGGCTCGCCTCATTTCCAGGTTGGTTCAACGGGAAGGCAAATTATGCGCCGTGGTCGCCCATTCCTTTGGGGCGATGGTCTGCGCCTACGCCCTTTCCAAGGGAATTTCCGTCGAACGGGCGGTGTTCATCAGCCCTCCCGCCGATTTGGAATTGCTGGTGCGTGTCTTCCGCGAGCAGCTTCAGGTTCCCCGTGCGGTATGGGCGCCCCTGAAGCGGCTGGTTGAAGCGCGATTTACCGAATTGGGCCCACGCGTATGGACCCGTTTCGCAACGGTCGAAAATGTCCGCAAATTCGCATTTCCGGGATTGGTGATCCATGATCGGCACGATCCATTGATTCCCTTCTCCAAGGGAGCGCTGGTCCAGGAGGCCTGGAGCTCAAGTCGGCTGATAACTACCCGCGGGTTGGGGCATCATCGCATTTTGCGGGACCCAGGAGTCATCGGGAGCGTGGCCGATTGGATAGCCTCCGCAAGAGAAGAGCCCATGCTTCCCGCGGAGTCAAGAGGGCGAAACAGCAAGATCGCCTAGGGAGGTCCTTTCATCCACTTTCCACCCGGGTGAACGGAATTCCAACAAAATTTCGAGGAAGCGCGCGCTAGGCGGGTGCGAACCAACGAAAATTGGGGAAAGGCATCTCGTGGCGATGCCTTTCCCCATGTGATTTTTTGGCCTTGTTTTTAATTGCCTACACCGTATTCCGAAAGCTTGTCCTCGATGCCCGGAGAGTTCAAGCCCAAATTGTTTTCCGCCGTGGTGTAGGTATAGATCCTGGGTGTCATATTGAGCGTGCCAAATTCCTCAATCACCAGGCACCCCTCCCCGGGAATGGAGTCGATGAGCGTGAGAATCGCCATCCGGTTGGCGTCAACCGAAGACTGTGCTTGGCGGATTTCCCATAATACGTTCTCCATTTGCGGGTATTCGACGCCCAGGGAGCCATTGTCCGCCACGAGTTCGCCTCCATCCGGGGACACACTGATGCCGTCGAGATCGCCGTGTTCGATCAAGTACAGGGTTTTGGCGTCGCTGGTGGCGGCCACGGCCGAGAAGGTGGTGCTGGCGATGGCCTTTTGCTTGTAATGTTGGTAGGTGGGGAAGGCCACCGCGGCAATGATTGCAAGGATCAGGATTACGACCATGAGTTCAATTAGGGTAAAGGCGCGCGAACGGTTCATTGCTTTCTCCTTTTTTTTACGGCAACGCGAGCCTGTTCCGCCCCAGTCCGGCGGGCGGCGGCCGCGGGTGCCTGGTATCGATCGAAAATGTTTCATATCCCACCCGCTACCCTGATCCCCGGCCGCGCGGGAGCGCCGGTCGGGAAGGTCCCCTAGGGGGGCCGCCAACAGGGGTTGGACTCAAGGGCGGGTGTGAAGCTGTTTCACCGTGAATAACCCTTAACTTAGCGCGCGCTTTGGCTTGTTCGCTAATGGCCATGCGCCAACCTTTTACTTAAAAGCGCCAAACCAGGAAGGGTCATTCAGCCGAACCGCGTTGAATCTTCAGAAAGTTTTTTCAAAATTCATCTAAAAAAGGAATAATATTGTGAATCAAAAATCAAATTAAATTCATCATTATTGTATTTCAAAGCTCAAGGTTGAAATATCTTTACGGAGAAGAATGAAATGCTCCTGTGCGCGGATAGGCCGAACCGTGCCCTTGACGCCGATCATGGGCCGGAATGGGAAGTTCACCATTCTCAAGAACATTTAATCTACATGGCGAGGGGCACGGCCTTCGCGCGCCTTGGTCCACGCCAACTGTTGTTATTGCCGGGATACGCCCTATGGCTGCCCGCTCAAACCCGCTACCGACTGGAAGTGGGCGGTGAGGTGGATGTGCTGATTTTCGGCGCCCGTTCGGAGGGGTCGTTTTTTCGGTCGCCGCGGGTATTGCGGCTGCCCAGAGTGGGCCGAGAAATGATGCGCCAAACCAGGGCCTGGAAGCCCGTGGACCGCAAGAGTAATGCGGCGATGGCTTTTGAGGAGAGCATTCGCCTCATGCTGCCGCGATGGTACCGGGTAGGCGTCAGGCTCTGGCTGCCCGCCACGGATCATCCGAGGCTGCGCGAGATTACCGACCATATTCTCGATCGATTCGACGAGCCCCTGACCCTGTCGTCCTTGGCAAGGGACTTCGGGCTTTCGCGGCGCTCGATCAACCGGTTGTTCGCGCGCGAAATGGGCTTGAGCTTCCTCACCTACCTGCGCACGGTGCGGGTGATTCGAGCCCTGGATTTATTTCGGCGTGGGATCTCGGTAACGGAGACTGCTTACGAGGTGGGTTACAACAGTTTATGCGCGTTCAGCAATACCTTTCGAGAGCTCGTGGGTATGCGTCCCCGCGAGTATTTGCGCGTCTCCTTGGGGATCTGAAAGGACAGGCCGTTCGCTTGGCCTCCTTTCTTTTTTTGGGAATGCAAATTAGAGTGGCGGCTCCATTGCGCCGAGGAGACCCATTACCGCCCAAGCCGTTGCCCAATAGACGGATTTTTCCGTCATTTCTTCATTCCAGCCGTTGTTCATGACCGAGGTCCAGGAGCCGTCGGCCCCCTGGGTCTTGTGAAGGAAGGCCTGAGCCTTCGCGCGGCCCGCGCGGTCCCCCGGGCCGCTCTGGGCGCCCAGGGCAAAAAGGCTTTGACCGGTGGCGATGGGCTCGCTGGTTTCGCCCGGCCTGGGACCCCAACCGCCGTCCTCGTTTTGAGCCTCCCACAAGCGGGCTGACAGCAAGGCGGTTCTATCGGTTTTACCGCGAATGCGAGCTAGGCTGAGCTCCAACGCCATGGATTCAACGGTTTCGGCGGCGGATGTCGCCTGTTCGGCGGCGGATGTCGCCTGTTCGGCGGCGGGCCGAGTGGGTGAGGCTTCGCCTTCCCGTGGGCTGTCCTGGGCCGCGAGCAGGGCGAGCCGTGACCAAAGCGAAACTTCCCGAGTTGACCGCGGTGCTCTTCTTTTTTCCAGGAGTCGCTGGCCGCCGGCCTTCCAGTTTTGGTCCGCTCCTCCCATCCCTTCGAGCCGTTCCACGAGTTCCTGGAAAGTTTGCCTCCCCGTCTCGTCCAGTGGGGTGCCCGAAAGCGCCAGGACCAGGTAGGCCAATGATTCGGCTGGGATGGCCCTTTTGATATCGAGCGCCTTGGCGCGCCAGTCCGCGTAGGCGTCCGCGTTGATCTTAAAACCGCGGGCATCCGCGTTTCTGAAGCTCAACAAAATCGGCAGGGCATTGTGACAGGAAACGCATGTGCGCTCCTTATTCCATGCCGAGACTTCATGTTCCATGAAGGCCAGCCCCCGTGTCACGGCGGGGTACTCGTCCATGAGTGAGGCGGGCGTTCCCAAAAGGGTAAAAAACAGCGGAAGGTATGCCGTCATGTACATGTCCTTTTCCTGAACCGAAACCTGGAACCAGCTTGTCTGAAGTTACTAACAGGAAAATGAGCACAAAAGTTTCAATATGAAACCGAGAACGGCGCGGGCATTTGGGACTCCCGGAGGCGTTCAAATGTTTTTTTCAAACTGGATGAGATTATCCCAGACATCTTCTCACTTACATGGTTGAATTGGAATGTTTCGCTAGCGGGATGTGACGGGGGCGCCCAGACCAGCCGGTCAAGGAGAACCGAAAAGGGCTTACCGGCATCCCGCTGCAACAAGCTGCAAGCTCCCAGCAAAAAGTTGAGTTTGCTCTGTCCTCGCTTGCTGCTTGTTTCTGGTTGCTTGCAACTGCCGCATTGGCGTTTCCAAAACACCACACATTAGGAAAGGTTTTGATCGCCAAGGCGGCTAGTGAGACCCCTTCAGGGATTTGCAAATGGGTGGCCGGGTGGCGCCCTCGCCAGGGCTTCCGCGATTCCATTTCTTCTAATTTATTCTGAGGAGAATATCCATGGCCGCGAATGTACCGATTTTTGAAGAGATGACCCTAGGCATGTTGCTGGATAGAAGTTTTCGTCTATTTTTCGATAACTTTGCGATCTTGATCGTCATTATGGCGTTTCCCTATATTCCTCTCATCCTCTACAGCGCCGGCATGATCGCCAGTCCCGGCCAACTCGGGTTGGGAGATCCCAGCCTGGGGTTGGCGCCCTCGGCCTTTGCGCTCGTTGTGATGATCGTGTTTTTTGCGATCTGGTATCTGCTGCCCCTACCGCTTGCCACCGGCGCGGTGACCTACCTGATCAGCAACCGCTACCTGGGGCGGTCTGTCCGCTGGCAGGAAGCCTTCCGTTTTTCCTTTTCCCGTTTGGGCACCCTGATTTGGAGTCAACTCGTGGTCGGGCTCCTGACGGCTCTCGGCGCGATCCTCTGTATCCTCCCAGGGTTGTACGTGGCCATTGGTTTCGCGCTACTCGTGCCCGTGGTAATCTTGGAAGGCCAGACCGCGGCGGACAGCCGGGCTCGCGCCTGGTTCCTTTCCAAGGATTACCGTGGAAAAATTTTTGCGACCCTCCTCGTCATGGGCATTATTCAGGGCATCGTTCCCGGCGCGTTGGATATGGTAATGCCCTTTGTGCCGTCCTCCACGGGTCTACTCCTTTCGCTCAATGTGGCGGGCAACCTGATCCGAATGCTGCTTTCTCCGTTGGGCTTTATCGCCATTGTCTTGCTTTACTACGACATGCGCATCCGCAAAGAAGGATTTGACCTCGAAATGTTGGCGGCGTCCCTGAAGGGAGAGGGCCCGAGCGAAACCCGA
>JBGTRP010000084.1:0-14351 GCA_041940685.1 Acanthopleuribacteraceae bacterium | reverse complement strand
GGCTGAGTGAGGAAAATTTCGACCTGGCCTCGTATCTGGCCGACAACCCCGCCCTGGAGACGGCCCTCGATGAGGGCAGATTCTTTGACACGATTGGGGAACGGTTCGGTTGGAAAAATGACGACGACGCTACTTTCCTGAAGCTCAGCCTGAATTGAAAACACTGGCCCGGGCCCTTGGGCGCCCGTGGCGGATGCGGGAGCCAAATGTGGAAGCGAAAAAAAGGTTGGGCCAGCATTTCCTCACAAACACGGGCGCGATCGCCAAAATCATTACCGCGCTCGAGCCCTCGCCCGGGGACCGCTTTCTGGAAATTGGTCCGGGTCCCGGCGCGCTGACCCTGCCCCTTCACCGGCTGGGCTATCCGCTTACCCTGGTAGAGCTCGATGGGGATATGGTTGCCCGCTTGCGCCAACAGGAGCTCGTACCGCCCCCGACCATCATCCAGGCCGACTTTCTCGACTTGGAGATCGCGCACATCGTCACCCCCGGCGTCAAGGTCGTTTCCAACCTTCCTTACAACGCCAGCGTTCCCATTACCGCGCGCTTGCTGACGATGGCCTCGCGCATCCCACTCATGGTCTTGATGTACCAAAAAGAGGTGGCCGAACGGATTCGCGCCAAGCCCGGGACCAAGGCCTACGGCCTCATTTCGGTTTTGTGCCGCTTTTTCTACCATGTGGACGCTCATTTCAACCTGTCGCCCGGTTCGTTTTCCCCACCGCCCAAAGTCCAGAGTCAGGTGATTCGCCTCCGTCGCGAGACAAGGCCTTTGCTGCATGAGGCCGACTTGCCGCGAGTCACCCAATTGCTACGCTTCCTTTTCAACCGCCGCCGAAAAATGTTGGGCACGCTTCTCAAAACCTGGCAGGCGGTTTGGATGGACAGGGACTGTCTGTTAGAATCGTTGGCGGCCCTTGGGTTGGACCGCAATGCCCGGCCCGAAAACCTGAATCCGCAACAGTACGCGGCATGGTTTCGTTACGCGAAGGAGCAGCATGACCGGGCAACCAACTGACAGCAGGGCCGAACGAACCGGTTTCGACCCTCCGGCCGAAGGGGTGCAAATCATTCCCCTCGGGGGCGTGGGTGAGTTCGGCGCCAATGCAACCCTCATCCGAAGCGCCCGGACCACGGTTCTCATCGATTTCGGGCTGATGTTCCCTCCCGATCATAGCTTGCCCGGCGTGGATTTCTACATCAACGATCCGGAAGGCTTGCTGCGGGATTTTCCAGAGCTCAGCGCCGTGTTCCTCACCCATGCTCATGAGGACCATATCGGCGGCTTGGGTTTTTTGCTCGGGCTCCGGGATTTGGAACTCTACACCCTCCCCTACACCGCCCGCATTCTTCGCGCGGCCGCGCGCGGCCTGTTGGACGGCGCCCAATTGCACGAGGTTGCGCTCAACCAAAGCGTAGATCACGGCGATTTGAGCTTCGAATTCATCGGGGTTACCCACTCCATTGCCCAAGCCTGCGCGCTGCTGGTGCGGACGCCGGAGGGCGCCATTCTTCACAGCGGCGATTTCAAGGTCGATCCCCTGCCCGGTGACGGTCACCCCTTCCAATCGGACCGCCTGCGCCAACTGGGAGATGAGGGTCTCGATCTCCTGCTGATGGACTCCACCAATGCCAATAAGCCCGGTTTCTGCCCAGGCGAAAGCGAAATCATGCCCGCGCTGGAGGCATTGATCAGGGACGCGCGGGGCCGCGTTTTCCTTACCACCTTTTCCTCGCATATGCCCCGCATTCGCAGATTGGCCCAAATCGCCAAGCGCCAGGGACGGCGGGTTGTGCTACTGGGGCGCAGTTTTCAAAAACACCATCTCGCGGCTCTGGAAACGGGGTACATGGAACACGATCCCCAACTCTTCATCAGCGTGGAAAAGGCCGAAGAGCTGCCCGACAACCGCTTGCTCTATGTGCTGACGGGATCACAGGGCGAACCCCGCTCCGCCTTGAAACGCGTCAGTTCCGAATCCTTGAGCGGCGTGTCCATACGTGCCGGAGACCGAGTCATCTTTTCCTCTAAGGTGATTCCCGGCCATGAACGGCGCGTGGCGCTGCTCGTGGGGAACTTGGAATCCCGCGGCGTAGAAGTGTTCACTTCGCGAACCCGGCACATCCACACATCGGGCCATGCCTTCCGCGAGGATTTGGCCTACCTGCTCGCCCTTACCCGGCCCACTCATGTGGCGCCCATCCACGGAGAATTTCACCAGCTCTCCAAACATCGCCAATGGCTGGACGCAATTGTGAACGATTCCCAAAAGGTCTGGCCGATCATGGATGGCGATGTGCTTACCCTTTCCAATGGTTCCCTGGAGCATGAGCCGCGCGGCCAATCTCATATGCTTCCCATCGACGGGAACCAAAACCTGCCGCTGACAAGAACCATCCTCAAGGATCGCAAGGACATGATGTACAGCGGGCTCGTGCTGATCAGCATTCGCGTCGGCTCGTCCCCGCCCAATGAATGCGAGGTGGCGCTCCACGGCCTGGTGGAGGCCCGGGAAGGCGCCCTGGCCGAGGCCATTGGCGAGGCCTTGCGACCGTTGGAAATCGGGGAAGAGATGGAAGCGGAAAAGCGGACGAAGCTCCTATCCAAAATATGCAAAAAGGTAATCAAAAGCTTTTTTTCCGGGCGTCCGCTCATGAAAATCGTATTAAACGGCAAGATTGTGAAATAATTGGGTACCTTACAAGGTCAGAGGATTCATCATCGCGGGTGAGGCATGGTAAATAGGGAGATCGAAGAGATACTCGGCGTGTTGGAGCGTTACCTGCTCGGCAAGCGCCGGCAATTGGAACATGCGCTGGCCTGCCTTTTCGCCGAGGGACACCTGCTCATCGAGGACGTTCCCGGAATTGGAAAAACCACCCTTGCCAAGAGCTTGGCCAATTGCATCGACGCCCGTTTCAACCGGGTTCAATTTACCAGCGACCTGCTGCCCAGCGACCTGATCGGCGTCACCGTATTTCATCAGGTCACCAGCCATTTCGAATTTCAGCAGGGTCCCATCTTCACCAATGTGTTCCTCGCCGATGAAATCAACCGCGCCAATCCGAAGACCCAGAGTGCGCTTCTGGAAGCCATGCACGACGCACAGGTCAGCCATGACGGCAAAACCGTGCCCCTGCCTTCGCCCTTTTTCGTGGTCGCCACCCAGAACAGCAAGGATCATCACGGCACGTTTCCCTTACCCGAGTCTCAACTTGACCGCTTTTTGATGAAAATTCAGTTGGGCTACCCCTCCGCCCATTTCGAGAAACGCGTGATCCAAGGGGACTACGACCAAAATTACGAGGGCGTGGCCAAGATCAGCCTGGACGATCTGCGCGCGCTGCAGCAAGCGACCAGGGAAGTTCATGTTTCCTCCGAGATCCTCGACTTTATTTACCGCATCGTGTACGCCTCCCGCAAACACCCGGCGCTCAGGGTCGGGATTTCACCCAGGGGCGGGCAGGGAATGTACCGCGCGGCGCAGGCTCTGGCCCTCGTCCGCGGCCGCGATTTCGTCATTCCCGACGATATTATCGAGCTAGCTCTCATCGTATTCGGCCACAGGGTCATGCCGCGCCACCATCACACGCTGGGGGACCAGGGTTCGGACGAGGCGATTCAAGAGGTTTTTTCCGAGTTGCTCTCCACGGTCGCGGTACCCGTGTGAGTTTGGGAATTGTCCGGTGGAACTGGGTCAAGCATTTCAGAAAAAAAATGCCGAGTGCAACTCGGCGATCCGATGATGGCAATGGAGGTCACCGCGATCGGCCTGGCCACGGCGCAGGGCGCCGCCTCGGATATTTGTTCCGACAGAGCCGCCCTTCCACCCGCTCCCCTACCCTGGCCTTTCTCTCGACCCTACGCCTGTTCGATTTGCCGACCCGCGCCCACTGTAGAGCAAGACATCACGGGGGTTGAGCGCTGGCGGGCCCTTGCCATGTCCGCGCTGGCCGAATGCCGACTCCCCAAGCAGGAAAGCCTTCCGCCCCTCATCCTGGCCTCCTGCAACGGGGGCGGCGCCAGCCTCGATTCAGAGCCCTGGTCCCAAGCCTTTGACAGCGCTCAATTGCTGGAGGGAACGCCCTGGCAGGGGCGCGCCCAGCCCGTGGTCAGCGGCTCCTGCTGTTCCGGCCTGCAAGCCCTGTTTCTCGCCAAAGCCATGCTGGAGAATGGAATTGGAGAGGTTGTTGTGTTGGCCGTCGACATCCTATCTCCAGCCAATCATGATAATTTTGAATCGCTCCGCATTCTGTCTCCATGCGTAACCCGTCCCTGGCGCACCGATAGTGAGGGCTTTATTCCTGGGGAGGCCGCGGTTGCCTTGCGGCTTCGTTCCGGTGGAGGCGCGGGGACGCGCATCCTCGGGCCCGTGCTCGGTCAGGATCTCGGCGACGGCGTCGGCACATCGCGAGCCCTGCGAAGCCTGGGCCTTTCCCATCCCGATCTGGTGATCGGGCTGGGTAGCGGACCCTCGGAAACGGATGCCGTCGAGTTGCGCGCGATCCGAGCACAAATCTCGGGTTCAGCGCCTATCAGCACCGCCTTGCCGCATTTCGGTCACACTAACGGCGTCTCGGGTCTGCTCTCCTTGGCGCTGGCCGTTCTGGCCACCAGAGAGAGACGGGGACTGGGCCTGTTGCACATGCCGGACGGCCACACGAGCGACGGCCGCCCGCTCGCGGGCCCGGGCCCGGTCCAACGGGTTGCGGTTGTTTGCCGCGCGCTGGGAGGCGCCTGCGCGGCCGTGGGCGTGGGGTCCGACCTAATTTCTCCGCGACCAGCGCGGCAAACGGCATGGCTACCCCCGGCCGAGCCGAGCGCCGCCAGGGGCGCGCCCCTCATGATTCCCGTTCTGCGGGACATTGAAAATGAGGCGCCGCGCAACCGGCCGCGAGAAGCGCCCGACCTGTTGCTTGTCCACATGGAAGCGCCCCTGCTCCCGCCGCGGAGAGCCGTGATTGGCGGCCGGTTGCTGCCGAGCTGCGTGTTGGAGATCACGCCCGGCTTCACCGCTCAGTTGCTGGCGCGGGTTTGGGGTTTTGCCGGACCAGCCATTTGCCTGGTGGGAAATCAAGACCATTCGTTTTGGAAAGCCATGGTTGGCCTGGCCGGCCGTCAGGTTCACCGCGTTCATATTTTGGGAAAAGGAAGGAAACGACATGTCCAATGGAAACCCTGAAACAAGCTCAGCACGGCTACTGGAAAACCGGCGGGTGCTGATCACCGGAGGCTCGGGCGGAATCGGCCGGGGTATCTGCACCGTGGCCGCGAGGGAGGGCGCGCGCGTGGCCTTCACCTGGAACCGGGGCCAGGAGGCCGCGGCGCGCACGGAAACGCTCATCAAGGAAGCGGGAGCCGAGTGCCTCGCCATTCAGGCCAACCTCCGTGAAAAGAACGCCGCCGAGGATGCGGTCCGCCAGGTGGAACGGGCCTGGGGTTCCCTCGACGCGCTGGTCAACAACGCCGCGGTAAGTGAGTCCATTCCTTTCGTGTTGCTCGATGACGAGGAGTTGGCGGAACTCATGGAGATCAATTTTTTCTCCGTATTCCGGCTTTGTCGTTCTGCCGCGCGGCTCATGGTCCGCCAAAAATACGGCCGCATCGTCAATATCAGCTCCATCGCGGGCTCGCGCGCCATCCCCGGTCCGGTCCACTACGCCGCCAGCAAGGGCGCCATCGAGGGTCTAACCCGCGGCCTGGCCCACGAACTGGGACCCTACGGCGTTCTGGTCAACGCCATCGCCGCGGGACTATTCGAGGGTGGGTTGCGTTCGACCATCCCCGAACACCACCAAAAGCGCTATCTGGACGCCAGCTCGCTCTCCCGATTTGGCCGACCCGAGGAGTGTGGTGAGTTGACCGCCTGGCTTCTCTCGGAGCGAAACAGTTACACCAATGGAACCGTGGTGTTTCAAGAGGGAGGCACCCTTGCTTGAGTTGCCCGTCCCTACATAACGATTATTTCTTCCCAATAAACAAGATTTTTATGGAACGCCTTGATTTCTGTGAATCTCTCATACAGAATAGAGAAAATTCCCATTGCCGCCAATGAAGGAGACTTTCATGGAATCGTTGTTTGTGCCGCCCGTGAAAAAAGACCGCGACGCCGCATTTTTGTCATACACGCGTTCCATATGTCCTACCTGTAAAAAGAACATCGATGCCCATATCGTCATGCGCGAAAGTAAAATTTACTTGCAGAAGCGCTGCCCCAAACATGGCTATTTCGAGGTGGAAACCTCCGATGACGCCGATTACTATCTCAACTCCCTCACCTACACCAAGCCCGGCACCATGCCCCTTGAGTTCGCTACCCGGGTCGAGCACGGCTGCCCTTCCGATTGCGGCCTCTGCGAGGAGCACCAACAGCACACCTGCTCGCCGATCATCGAGATCAACGATGTGTGCGACCTCACCTGTCCGGTCTGCATCGTCCGCAATCAACAGCGCTATTCCATGACTTTTGATGAATTCAAATTCGCGCTCGACCGCCTGATGGCCGCGGAGGGAGAGTTGCCGATTCTTTTGCTTTCCGGCGGGGAGCCCACCCTTCACGAGCAATTTTTTGAGTTTTGCGATTATGTCCTCCGCGGACCCTACGAGGGCCGCATCAAGCGGTTGCTGATTTCCACCCATGGCCGGCGGATCGCCAACAGCCGTCAATTCGCGGAGCGCTTCAAGGCGGGCGGCATGTACGCTTCGCTCCAGTTCGACACGCTCAAGCCCGGCGTGTACCCCAAGATGCGCGGCGTGGAGTTGCTGGAAACGAAGATGAAGTGCATCGAAGTTATCAAAGAGCTGGATATTCCCATGGTCCTGGTGCCCACGGTATCCAAGGGCGATAACAGCGACGAGTTGGGAGCGCTGGTCGAGTTCGGCCTTGAGCTGGACCAGGTTTCCAGCATCGTGATTCAACCCATGGCGCATGTAGGCGATGGCGGCGATTTTTATCACAACACGCCCAAGGGCCATCGCCTCACCATGCCCGAGGTACACCGCCTGATCGAGGAACAAACCGGTTGGTTTAAACGCGATTATTTTCATCCGGTCCCCTGCTCCCACCCGAGTTGCTATACGGCGACCTATCTGTTCCGCATGAATGATGGCCGTTATGTGCCGCTGCCGGAGTTCGTCAACATCCGCCAATATCTGGACGCCATGACCAACCGAACCATTTTGCGCACCGACGATGCGCTGGAAAAAATGATGCTGGATTCCATCACCAATCTCTGGTCGGCCACCAAGGTCGGCGAGGACTCGAAGGTGATTCTCGATTCGCTGAAGGCCTTTCTTAAGGACACCTTCAACTCACGCAACCCGCTCTCTCTCAATGAAATCGAGCGTAAGGCCGAGGCTCGCAGCAAGGCCATCTTCATACACTCGTTCATGGACGCCTGGGATTTGGATGTGGCGCGCCTCAAGAAGTGCTGCACCCATTACATCATGGCCGATGGTCGCATCATGCCCGGCTGCTCCTACAACAATTTGTATCGGGACAAAGACCCGCGCTTTTTCCCCGAGGCCGCGAACCAGGCGCCGATCGAAGTGTAATCCTCGGGGCGCCCGCCAGATGAAAAAACCGGACTACATCTCCATTTTGCGCGAGTTGATCATTACCTCGGCCCCGGATCCGAAGTTGGCCGCGCCCGCGCGGGACTGCCATCCGGATAGGCCCCTGGACGAGATCATCCCCTTCTCCTCGGTGATCGTGCTCGGCACGATCGTGGCGGTGGAAGATTATTTTCGCGTTCGCGTGACGCGAAATGTGTTTCAGGAGGCTTGCGCCGACGGCGCCACGCTCAACAAGCTCGCCCGCATGTTGGCCCGCCTTCATCGGGAGGGTTCCGGTTCATGACCTTCCTCGTTGCATGGTCCCGTTGTCAAAATACCGCAACGATCCGCGAGGACCATTCCGAGCTTTGGCGGCAGATTCGCCGCTTCAACCCTCCGGTGCAAATGGCCCTGGCCGCCGCGGAGGAGGTCGTCCCATTCGCGCAATCCGCAAGCCGGGCGCTCCTGGTTTCCCTGGCGCCCTGCCAGAGCGGGTCCTTGGAGTTGATTGGCTGGGTCCACAAGGTAGCGGCCAAATTCCGCGAGGGAGGCATGGCCGGCATGCGGATGAACCCGACCCACACGCTACATGCCGTAGACAATCTCGCGCTTTCCGCTTTTGCCATCGCTCATCGCAATCAATCCCATTGCCTGGGCTTTGGCGGCGCGGCGGGCCAGGCCTGGTGCGCCCTGGAAATGATGATGGAACGCTTGGAGCGGGGCCTGGAAAGCGAGGCCATTCTCCTGGCCGGCGACCAGGATCCGGTAACAATCGGCAAACCGGCGCCGGCCGCCATGGGGTTGGCCCTGCTTTTTTCCAAGGAACCTAGGATCAATCCGCATGGTTCCCGGACGCTTGGCTTGGAAGCCATTGACCGCGCGCCGGTGGACAGGCCCGGCGAGCCGGTCGCCCACGCGGCGCAGGGGCTCAACGCCTGGGTCGAGACCCTGGCCTCGACGCCGAAGGGATCACTGAGCTACAAAGTACCCAGGGAACACGCCAACGGAATGGAGCGCGTCACGCTCAGGGTGTCCATTACATGAGCGAGTCGAGACGGGTGGTCGTCACCGGCATGGGCGCGCTCAACGCCTTGGCCGCGGGTCCAAAACCCTTTTGGCGGGGATTGTTGGCAAATAAAAGCGGCATCCGGACCCTGCCTCGATTTCAGGCCGCCGCCCTGCCCGCGACCACCGGAGGCGAGGTGGATCATCCCGCGTCCGACCGCATGGACCGGGACCAGGCAATCGCGCGTCTGACCATGGAACAGGCCCTCTCCCAAGCCGGGCGCGCAACCGCCAGAACGGGTTTTTTCTGG
The DNA here is from genome assembly GCA_041940685.1 of Acanthopleuribacteraceae bacterium. Taxonomy (GTDB): domain Bacteria; phylum Acidobacteriota; class Holophagae; order Acanthopleuribacterales; family Acanthopleuribacteraceae; genus JBGTRP01. The sequence continues at coordinate 5,480 of JBGTRP010000084.1, read as the reverse complement.
TCCACAGGGTTGGATACCTATCAAATCGACAGCCAGGGGTTCGCCCATAGATCCGCGGGGCATTGCTTCAACCGGTTGGCCCGCCCCTTTGGAGGGCCCAAACGCTTTCTTGCCGCGGCTTGCGCCTCCAGCGCCCAGGCCATTGGCGAGGCCTTCCACTATCTTCGCGACGGCCGCGGCGAGGCCGTGCTGGCGGGCGGCTCCAGCGTCATGCTCACACCCTTTTACGTTTTCGGGTTCGCCGGGCTGCGGGCGATTGCCCTGGATGAACCGGGACAGGATCCGGCCCAAGTTTGCCGTCCCTTCGATCGGCGGAGGCGCGGCTTTGCACTTGGGGACGGTGCGGGCGCTCTGCTGTTGGAGCCTTTGCATGTCGCCCGCGCGCGAGGCGCTACCCCACTGGCCGAGGTGCTGGGGTTCGCCATGACCCAGGACGCGCACGACCTCAACAGTCCGCCGGAAGATGGCGCGGGAGCCCTGCAATGCATGCGCCAAGCCCTGCGGGACGGCGGTCTGGAGCCCGGACAGATCGATGCGGTGAACGCCCATGGTACGGGCACCGTGTTGGGCGACCCCGCGGAAGCCGCGGCAATGCGAGGGCTTTTGGGCGCCGGCTGGGAGCGCGTACCCGTATCCGGAAGCAAGGGCGCCATCGGGCATACCATGGCCGCCGCCGGAGTGCTCGATGCGATTGTCGCCATTTATTCCTGCCGGACCGGCCTGGTCCCGCCCACGGTAAACCTGGAGAGGCCCGGCGAGGGTTGCGAGTTGGATCATGTCATGGTCGCGCCGAGACAAACCGACGCCCACACCCTGCTGAGCGTGTCCTTCGGCATGGGCGGCCAAAACGCGGCGCTTGTATTCAGGCGCTTACGGGAATAACCCGAACTCCACCGGGGGTTATTCTCCCTTCGATGCACAACCATGAGAAAATGAATGGAAAGAAAGGAAGCAAATGAAACAGACAGAACACGAGACCGGAGTTATCGAGCTGGTTCGGGAAACGCTCTCCTTACCCGAGGACGAGCCGATTCTTCCCGATCAATTGCTCTTCTACGACTTGGGCTTTACCTCCATGGACATGCTCGACCTGCTTTTCCGCGTCGAGGATCGCTTCGCCATTTCCATTCCCGAGGGCACCCTTTACGAGTTGGCCCGCGGCGATCTCGAGGATGAAGCCTTCGCAATAGACGGCATGCTCACCGCCCTGGGAAGGGAGCGCTTAATGGCGTTACTGCACGATTCGCCGGCCGAAATTTTCCCGCAACGCATCCACAAACAAACCATCCCCCGCTTTTGCACCCTCGCGGCCATCGCGCGCCTGGTGGATTTCAAACGCTCATGTTCGAACTGATCCGATCCCTATCTCTGGACACCGCGGCCGGCAAGGCCGAGGGTCGGGCATTTGTGCCCGAGGACCACCCTTTTCTCCTCGATCACTTTCCCGGCCTACCCCTTTTGCCCGGCTCATTGCTCATCGAGCTGGGAGCGCAGGTTGCCGGACCCCTTGCCGAGCAATGGCTGAAGGCGCGTTTTAAAAAGGTCCGCTGGGCTGTTTTGGGCATGGTTCGCTCCGCTCGCTTCCCCAATCCCACGCCTCTTCCCGCGGAGATCCGGCTTCAGGCGCGCCTGTCCCGGGAGGGCGAGACGAACCTGCTATTCGAGGTGCGGGCCCAAAGCGCGGGAGCCGGAGTTTTGCGTGGCGAGTTGCTGATGGCCATGTTGCCCGCGCCCGTGAACGCGGCAAAGGCGATCGCCGCACGGGAAACGCGCCTGAAGCGTTGGCTGGAGGGAACATGAGATCGGCCGACCCGAAAATGGCGCGGCAAAGCTTTCCTCTTTCCGCGACGGACGCCTTCTTTGTGGCCTATCAGGAACGCTGCTCGATTCAAATGCAACTGGGTTGCGAGCTCCGGTTTCCCGAGGCGATTGATCCTGAATCCATAAGCGCGATGTTGCGTTATTTGGTAGCGCGCTGGCCTCAACTGGAAATGGGATTGCAACGTCGGGGCGCCTGGCTGGCATGGAAGCGACGGCTCGCCCTTAATGAGATGTTGCTGCAGTCTGATATGGAAACCCATGTCTGGTGGAACCGTCCGCTCGACCCCTTTCTTGAACCCGCCTTTCAGGTTTTATCTCGAAGACAGGAAAAGGGACATGTGCTTGCCTTTCGCGCCCATCACGCGCTCATGGATGGAGAGGCGTTCTACCTGGTATGCGCCAGCGCGCTCGCCTTTTTGACGCGTTGGCCCGATGACGGTTGGCCCCGGCCGCGGGAGAAAACGAATTCCCAAGCCCAAACCAAGCAACATCGGACCAAGACAAAAAACCGACAGGGGAATTTGCTGGAAATGTGGCGCTTTCTGCGCGCCATGGGGAAGGAGGCGCGCGCCCGGCGCTACGCTGTTCTGGTCAAGCATCACGAGCTGCCGGCTCCCACCGCCACGATCTCTCATGAGTTAAAGCCCCAAGACTGGTCGCGGCTCAGGCGCCGAGCACGAGAGCAAAGGGCGGGCCTGCCATGGCTCTTCAGCGCGGCGTGGATGCGCGCCATCCTTGCCCATAACCGTGACCGAGGCGCGGGACAGCGATCCTTGATTTCTCTGGAAGCCCCGGTGAGCCTGCGCCGTGAGCGGGGGGCCGGGTCGGCGCTGGGCAACCACATCTCTTCCCTGGTCGTGTTCGGCGATGGCGACCAACCATTGATCCCCCTGGCGCTCGATCTGAAACAACAGTTTTCAACCCGCATCCGGCAGCGCGCCCACCTGGCGATGCCCCGGTTCAGCGCCCCCGCGCGCTTCCTGCCCTGGCCGCTCTTTCGCGGGTTGGCCGTCAACAGCGCCACCACCACGGGCTTCGCCACCAGTCATTTCACCTGGCTTTCCCTACCCCGCCTGTCTCCGGAATTGCGGACGCGCGTCCCCACCCCCCAATCACTTGCCCAATTCAACCCCATCCTATTGACGCCCGTGTGCCTCCACATGGGCGCGGCCCTGGCCGTGCTTCCCCTCGGGGATCGGGCGCGCATATTCCTCACCTACCGCGAAGGCGCTCTTGAGAGGCCGGAGGCCGATTGGCTCTGCACGCGGCTCACCGCCGAACTTGGGCTTCACAACCGGTTAGGAGCTGAACTCCAATCATGAGCTCAAAAGCAAAAGTCCTCATCATCGGCAGCGGTCCCTCGGGTCTGGCCATGGCCCATTGCTTGGCGCAAAGGGGCATTTCCTTTTCCCTTTTTGAAAAGGGAGACCGGCCTCTCGCCGCGCTCCGGCGCGTGGATCCGAACATGCGGCTCATCTCTCCCTACCGCATCTCACGCCTACCGGGGACGCCCTTGCCCGGGGATTGTGATACCTATCCGCGCTTTGAAGATTTTCTTGACGATATCGAGGCCGGCGCGTTGCGGAGTGGCATCCAAATCATCACGGGCGCCACCGCCACTCGCGTCCGTCCAAGAAAAGATGGGGTAGAGGCCAGTCTATCCATCGACGGTGAATCCATGCCTCAAACCCTAGTGGGAACTCATGTGGTCAACGCCAGCGGCATCATCCATGCGCCCGTGTTCCCGCCGTCCTTCGATGAGAAGGATTGCGAGCCGACTTTCTTTCACAGCCTGGATGTGCGCGCCTCTCATCTGCGCAAGTCGCGGCGGCTCCTGGTGGTCGGCGGCGGCGCGTCCGCTGTCGAGGTAATCGAACGCTGGCTTGAGGTTCGCCGTTCCGATGATCACGCCTGGCTATCCCTGCGGTCTCCCATGATTGCGCTGTGGAATCCCATCCTTGGAGTCGACCCCCATTACTGGGGATGGCTGCCCGAGCATCTCCCGGTCAAGCTCTTCGGTAAGTGGGCCTATTTGCTTAAGGAACCCATGCTGGGCCGCCTCATCCCCCGCGCGATCAAACGGGGGCTCGTGACCCGTTTACCCGCCTTCCGTGGCGTGACCGGCTCCCGAGTCAGCTTCGAGAATGGAGAATCGCTTCAACCGGACACCATCGTTTTTGCCACGGGGTTCCGCTATGACACCCGCCACCTGGAGGAAATGTTGGATTACGATGCGCAAGGCAGGCCGCGAGTGGTGGATTGCCGGAGCGTCCGCGACCCGAGGCTGTTTTTGATGGGCTTCCGCTTTGGCAGAACCTTCATGTCGCCCTATTTTCGCGGCATGATGGCAGATGCGGAAAAGGTAGCGCGCCAAATCGCCAAGGAAAGCAGGTAAACCATGAGGGTCGTGCGGGTTAAGGGTTTCGGAGACGTGGACCAGCTAGAAATAGTCGAGTTGCCCGATCCGGTTCCAGGGGAGGGTCAAGTGCTGGTGCGCATCGCGGCAGCGGGCATGAACTTTTCCGATACCCTTCAACGCGCGGGCATTTACCCCGGCGGACCGAAACCGCCTTATTTCCCGGGTATCGAGGCCGCTGGCGAGGTCATCGGCCGGGGACCCGAGGTTCTCAAACCCGAGCTCGGCGCTCGAGTCGTGGTGCTGGGCTCGGGCGGATTCCATGCTAGCCACGCGCTCGTTGCCGCTCACGCGTGTTTCCCCCTTCCGCCTGGGTTATCCATGGAGCAGGGCGCGGCCTTTCCCATTTCCTTTCTGACCGCATACGAGGCGCTGACCGCGCCGGCCACCGTTGCCTCGGGCGACACGGTTCTGATTCACGCGGCCGCGGGCGGGGTGGGCACGGCCGCGCTCCAGATCGTGAAACTGTTGGGAGCTCGCGTAATCGGCGCCGCCTCCACGAACATCAAACGCGACTTCGCGCGCGGCTTGGGCGCGGACCTGGTAACCGATTACAAAGATATTGAGGGGGCTTGCCGGCAATTCACCGGCGGCAGAGGCCCCGATCTCATCCTCGATTCGCTAGGAGGAGATATGTTGCGGAGGAGCCTTGCGCTGCTGCCGCCATTCGGCCGTTTGGTCGTTTTGGGATTGGCCGGGGGGCCCGCGCGTCCCATTGACCCCGCACATCTTTTATTCCGCTCCAAATCAATATCTGGCTTTCACCTGGGCCATGTGTTGGCCGACGCGGAGCGCACGCGGGCCTCTCTGACCCTCATAGGCGATTGGTTGACCCAAGGCAGGCTGAAGGTTTGCATCGGCAACCGCATTCCCCTTGAGGAGATCCGCCGCGCCCACGAATTGCTGATGAGCCGGGAGAGTATCGGCAAGATCCTGCTGATTCCCTAATTCACCCGCCTAATAATTTAGCCGCCTGGCTATCCAGTCCCAGACCGGGGTAGGCTTGGTGTCCACCGGATCAAAGGTCGCCACCAATACCATGCGCTCACCCGGCGCGGGGTTGACCCCGCGATGAATGATGCTGCCCCCCTGAATCACCAACACATCGCCCGCTTGGGAAACCAGCCGCCGGCCTGCATACCGATGTGGCCGGCGCGATCGGCGAACACCCAACACAATGTCGGCAGCGGGCAATCGCGTGCGATGTCCATACCCGAGGCGGCATCGGGCGTGAACACCAGAT
>JBGTRP010000083.1:0-14467 GCA_041940685.1 Acanthopleuribacteraceae bacterium | reverse complement strand
AGCCCGGTTCCCGGGTGGCCCTGGTGGGGCCGTCCGGTTGCGGCAAATCCACGGTGGCGCGGCTTGTTGCGGGTTTATACACGCCTTGGCGGGGGCAGCTCCTGTTCGATAACCGCCCACGGCCAACCATTGCGCGCCAAGATCTTCTCGCATCCATTTCCTTGGTGGATCAGCATATCAACCTGTTTCAGGGCACCATTCGCGACAATATCTCTCTCTGGGATGAAGCCATCGCGCAAGAACGCGTGGTCGCCGCGGCCAAAGACGCCATGATTCACGACGTGATTCTGGAACACGCGGGCGGTTACCTCGCCGAACTCGGTGAAAACGGCGGCGGCCTCAGCGTGGGTCAACGTCAGCGTTTGGAAATTGCGCGGGCTCTGGTGCGCGACCCGTCGATCCTGATTCTAGACGAGGCCACCAGCGCGCTTGACACGGTCGTCGAAAAGCGAATTCTGGAAAATATTCACAGGCGTGGCTGCACCTGCCTGATCGTAGCCCACCGACTCAGCACCATTCGAGATTGTAATGAAATCGTGGTCATCGAAAATGGAAAAATCGTGGAACGCGGCACCCATACCCAGCTCTACAGCATGCAAGGGTTTTACCGCCAACTGATTCGGATGCACAGCGGGAGGCATGCTCATGGCTGAGCGCCTTTCCAGCGTGCCGAAAAACAGCCTGGAGGCCGCCTTTGAGCAGGCCATGTCGGCATTGGGGCAAAAACCACATGCCAAAACGCTGAAGGCCGTCCAACTCGCTGCACAAGCAGCTCATCCCCTGCTGGCCCTACTCAATGTCAAGGATGTCCCCCTACGCAAGGTAAGCTTGCGCGGGAATTGGTGGCGGCAAGATTGCGGTGTGCTTGTGGCGCAACTCGATTCGGATCGCCACCCAGCCGCTCTGATTCCGCGGTCCTGGGGCGGCTATGACCTGGTGGACCCATATCGTCGAGAGCGCTGGCGGGTCGGGCGCGTGAATGCGAAACGCATCCACGCAGAAGCGGTCTCTTTGTATCGCGCCTTTCCCGAAAAGGTCATGTCCTTGATGGATTTGGTTCGATTCGCCGCATCCAAATTAAAACGCAGCCTACTCTACATCTTGGTCACTACCCTTCTGGTCAGCCTGACGAGCATGGCAATACCTTGGAGTGCGGGCATGCTGTTCGATGCGATTATTCCCGCTGGATCGCAGCGCGAGCTCGTATTCCTCTGCGTCATGCTGACGGCCTGCAGCATCGCTGGCGGCCTGTTTACCATTGCCCGCGGTTTCGCGATACTCTCCCTGCAAGGCCGTATATCCGGCGATGTCCAGGCCTCCATTTGGGATAGGCTGCTGCACTTGCCCGCTCCGTTCTTCCGGGAGTTCACCAGTGGCGATTTGCTGCTGCGGGCTTCTTCTACCGAACAGGTCACCCGCCTCTTGTCAGGTGCGCTTCTTGGGGTTTTATTTTCGGGCGTCTTCGGCTTTCTCTACTTTTTTCTGCTTCTGCATTATTCGGTGCTGCTGACCGTTGCGGCCTGTCTGTTGACCCTTTTGGCCGCCCTACCCATGCTCGCCGCCGTGTATAAAATCCGCATGCAGCGCGAATTCTTTCGCCTGGAAGGCTTGCTTTCCGGCTTCCTGCTCGAACTGTTGCGGGGCGTTCACAAATTGCGCGTGGCCGGGGCCGAAACCCGGGCGCACCGGGCCTGGTCTCGTCAATTCGGAGACCGTTGTGACCTGGAATACAAGGTGGGTTTGTTGGATACGGGCGTAGGTGTTTGGAATGTGGCTTTTCATTTCTTTTCGATGATGGTGCTTTACGCAACCATGATGTTTTTGCTGTCACGCGAACAGGCACCGAGCACCGGTGAATTCATCGGTTTTATGATGGCATACGGTTCCTTTTTGGCGAGCGTCCTGGCCCTTTTGAATACGGGATTTACCCTGGCGTCCCTGGTGCCCGTCTTCGAACGCGCCAAGCCCATCCTGGATACTCGGCCCGAACGGCGCTACCGTGGCGTGTCTCCCGGAAAACTGTCGGGCAAGATCGCGGTCAAACAGCTTTCCTTTCACTACTCGCCCGATGAGCCGATGGTTCTGGATCGGCTATCCTTCGATATCCAGCCGGGCGAGTTTGTGGCCGTTGTCGGTCCTTCCGGCTCTGGAAAATCAACCCTGCTACGCCTGCTGTTGGGCTTTGAAGAGCCCTCTGCAGGTGAGATCCAATACGATGAGACCCCCTTGCATCAACTCGACCTCCAAGCCGTACGCGGCCAAATCGGAGTCGTTTTGCAGGACAGCCGCCCCCTGCCCGGTACGATTCTGGAAAATTTGACCGGTTCACTGCCAATCTCCCATGAGGCCGCATGGCGGGCCCTTGAAAAAGCCGGTTTGCATGAGGATGTGAAACGGATGCCCATGGGGATTCACACTTTTGTCTCCGAGGGCGGCGCCACCCTTTCCGGAGGCCAAATCCAACGTCTCCTGATCGCCAAAGCCCTCATTCGTCAACCCCGGCTGCTGTTCTTCGACGAGGCCACCAGCGCCCTCGACAACCAAACCCAAGCTCTCGTTTCCGCCAATATCAACGCGATTCATATCACCCGCATTGTTGTCGCGCACCGCTTGAGCACCATTGCCCGGGCCGACCGCATCTTGGTTTTGGAAAAGGGCCGCCTGGTCCAGACTGGTACCTACGAAGCATTGATAGCTCGGGACGGCCTCTTTTGCCGTTTGGCAGAGGATCAGGAGCTTTGATATGGTTCCCTCAAAAATATCAATATGGTATTCGGACCTGGCCGACGCGGTGGGGGACGCTACTTTTGTCCGCCTTTTCGAAAATTTTGCGGATGCATTAAATCGGCGCGATCGCCGGGCGCTTATCACTTGTTTTGAGCCCGGCTCCGAGGTCGCGAATCTGTTGCGTGTCTTTGGGGTATGCATGATTCAAGCTCTGCTCGGATTGAAAGAGACCAACAACCGGCTGGTGGATTTGGCCTGCGTACCACAAGGAAACGATGCTGCGCTTCAACTCGCATTTCGAGACGGCCGATTGAGTTCGTGCGTCCTTACCCGTTCGTCCGGGGATAATTGGCGGATTACCGAAATCTACCCCTTCAACCCCTTAGAAAAGGAAAACCTTGGCGCCGCGATCGAGCGTTATCGCCAATTGCTCGCATCGCCGCCAGCCAAAGGGGCTGATAGCGGCCTGCCATGGGCTGATTGGATCTTGAACAGGGTCATCAGAGCCAACCAATCCCATGGCTTACTAGATCTCACCACCGAACTTGCCGCCACCCTTGATTTTTTGCTTCACCTATCCAACGAGGGGTTTCTGCCCCAACCCTGGTATTGCGAACGCACCTACAACCGCCTTTTTCAGACGCAGTACAAAGCTACGGAGACGATGACCATCGTCAAATGGTTGAAACATAGCGATCCGCGTATGGTGCGTAGATTCCGGCGCGAAATCGACATCCTGGCGGCCGTGCAGCACTTGCAAGGCACCCCACAACTTCTGAAACACGGCCTTTTCCAAGGCCGGCCCTACCACATCTGCCGCCTGGCAGAGGGCCTGCTGCTTTGCAACCATAGCGCTCAATTCAACGCCATGCCCCTGCAACGCCAACAACGTATTGCCGCCCATTTGATCGAAATTCTACAACGCCTCCATGGCGAGGGCATCATTCACCGCGACGTCGCACCGGATCATATCCTGATCGCGCCCGATGATCGGGTCTGCATGATCGATTTCGGCATGTCGGAACATGTGGCTTCCTTGCAGCCCGATGTGTTGTTGCGCTGTATCCAAAACGATTTGGGCAATCTTGGACTGACCTTACACGAGTTGTTTGTAGGCACGGTCTCATTCGCCTATGGTGACCCGGATCGCTTGCACAAGCAATGGGCCACAGCGGCGAACCAACTCTGGGAAAGTGGCCTGCCAATCCATCTGAAAACATTGATTACAAGATTGACACAATCTAATAAAGACATCGCAATTCAATCTTTTCACAATTTTCTTGGATACACATCCATCCATGACGTCAACATTAATTGTGTATGAAGTCACATTTTTAACAAAAATCTTTATAATCGTTGACATATAAATTTCACCGAATTAAAATTAACACTACTGCAACTCTGTCTTTTCTAGGACCAGTAGTTACTATTAGCAATGGAAGGAGAAGTTTCCATGACCAAAAAGAAAGATATTTCCAAAGAGGATCTGAAGAAGGTTCTCGGTGGCATTAAGTCCAATATCCTCAACGAGGTCGGATCCGAAAACCAAGGTCTTGCGGCCCTACACATCAAATACACCAGGGATCGGTACATCAAGGATGGTGCGGTCGATATCGTCCAAGACATTGGCGTAAAAAACTGAGTAGGTGATTGTGACAGATTCCCCCAAGGGAAATGTTGCTTCGCTGTGAACTATCATCGCGTCGCTCTACGTTTGTTCCAAGAGTACAGGCTTATGACGGCGCGATGAGTTTTCTCTAAATCAAACCCCGGGCGACTGTCTTCATTCTTTTCTTGGAATGGGTAGAAGTTATGACTGTTGCAGAGGAATCCAGGAGAATCCATACGCTTGAGCAGGCGTTGCGGGGCTATTCCTGTCCATCCCAGCCATTCAGTGAGAGTTTGCACGATACATTACTCTCGAATTATGCGCGCGATAGCCTGCGCCATTTCATTCAAAAATACGGGGATATGCTGGCGAATCGCTGCCCAGCGCTTCACGATCTATTGCAACAGGTTTGTGGGAATGACATCGACCCGCGAATGGCATGGGATATCTGCTTCGGTATGGTCCACGAGACTGTACTATTCGAACCGGAAGAAGACCAGGTCTTGAAGATGACGGCCCAGCTCATGCTGTGGTGTCAACTATTCGGGTTTGAAGGCGAATGGAAAGTTCACTTCCAGGAACCATGCCATCTCCGCCTTAGCCGCTGGGCAATTTGGGGCCAATCCTTGCAAGTCCGAGTTCAAGACGGCTTGATGGCGATACGTGGCGACGTACATGCCGATCTTCATCGACTGGAGGATGGTTCATGGTCCAGTGCCGATCTCCCAACATTTCCGTTTTTCGGAATCGGCAATCAACGCATTTACCTCATATCCGAAAAGGGCCTTCTTGCCGACGACCAAGACCGGCGGTGCATCGTAACCGCACCCGAAGATGTGGAACGGATGCGAATCCTTTGTCAGAATTCCATCGAAATCATCCGGCGTTATGCCCCGGAATACCTCGATTGGGTGTTTCGCGCCATTCGCTACGTTTATCCCATGCGCGAAGAAAAGGATGTGGTCGCCAGCGGCAGCACGCGCTTTCACTATGGCCAAATCCACCTGTCCTATATCGCCAATCCGCTCCTCATCGCGGAGTCTTTGGTTCACGAGGCGGCTCACCAGTATTTTTATATTGCCTCGCGCATGGGCCCGGTGGACGATGGCTCGGACAAGACCTGGTACTATTCTCCGCCCGTTCAGGCGGAAAGACAGATAGAGAAAATTTTATTGGCATTTCACGCTTTCGTAAACGTCATCATGCTGACAAGGCGTTTCAAAGAACAACATTTCGACAAAAACGGTTATGTGGAAAAGAACGAGCGGTTAGTCTCTACGCAATTGCAGCAGCTCCTGGCTCCTTTGAAAGACAACCCGGCAATGTCCACTGTCGGCAGGGCTCTCTCTGAGCCCTTAATCGAATATTTCGCTTAATGCGAACTGGAAAGAGAAAACCCATGGCAGAATCAGAATACATCGGTAGTTTGGTCGTCAAAATCGCGGAACTCTGCAACCTCAATTGCTCTTACTGTTACATGTACAACCACGAGGACCAAAGTTATCTCAAGCGACCCAAAATGATGTCCATGGATACCTATGACACATTACTGCGGCGCATCAAAGATTTTTGCGCCGCCCATCAAACCCAAATGCTGATTTGCTTCCATGGTGGCGAGCCCTTTTTGGTCGGCGTAGACCGCATGCGGGAAATGGCGCGCAAGGCGCGAGAGTATCTAGGCCCTTATTTGGGCGGTCTTAAAGTTCAAACAAACGCCACGCTAATGAACGATGAATGGGCTCAAATGCTGAAAGAAGAACGAATCGGAGTGGGTGTCAGCCTAGACGGCACCGCGGAAATCAATGATGCCATGCGCGTTGATCATGCCGGACGCGGCTCCCACGCCAAGGTGGTGCGCGGCATCGAATATATTAAGAAGCACGACATCATCGGCACGGTTCTCAGCGTCATTCAGCCAGGCCATTCCGGATTGGAAGCTTATCGCCATTTCCGCGAATTGGGCTTTCAAAACATTGTATTCCTTTTCCCCGACATCTCCCATGACAGCAAGGACCGCTGGTATGGCGGACTTGGCAAAACGCCGGTTGCCGATTTCCTGATTCCGATCTTTGACGATTGGTTTGCCGAAGATGACCCCAAGATTCGCGTGTACCCATTTTGGGAGATATTTTCGCTGGTGACTTCGGGAGACCCGCAAAGCGATGCCTTCGGCAATCCCAACCTCGGGTACCTGATTATCGATACCGACGGGGCTATCCAACCGCTCGACGTGCTGCGGGTGTGCAAGGATGGCATGATCGAATCCAACTTGAATGTGCATCAACATGGTTTTGACGACCTACATTTGGGCGCACCCCTGCTTTATCAAATGGTAAAGGAAGGCATCCCTTTATGCGAAACCTGTCTCTCCTGCGCACAGCTCGAGATGTGCGGCGGCGGCTACGTGCCTCATCGCTACTCGGAAAGCAACGGGTTTGACAACCCTTCCGCCTGGTGCGCTGATATTAAAAAGTTACTAACCCATATTCATGCGCGGGCCTGCGCCTATGCTGTTTAAGTCCAAACATCCGGTGGCCCTGTTTTGCAATGGTTACGGCGATTCGATATTGGCGCTGCCGACGTTGCGCGCCTTGGCGCGGTTGTTTCGGGGAGATTGGCGCTTGATATGTCATACCGATGTATATCAGATCCTCTTTCGCGAAATTGCGGCTGTTCCCATCGACACGCTGTTCGAAACCAAAGCACGAAGCAAAGCTTTCAATGTCGGGAATATCATCGACCGCGTGGAGACCTGTGACCTCTTTATGTCCCTTGTGCCTTGGCGTTCCGAAGATATTTGCAAGCTGCTCGCCGCTTGGCGACCCAAGACCTCCATCGGTTTTTTCCCCGATTACGACGTGGTGCTCCCGCTCGATTTCACCAAGCATACGAGCGAATTGACCTTCGATCTCGTGCGCTCCCTTGATCCCGATCAGAAACTCGCCGACTATGTGGCACCCCCTTGCTTACCCGCCCGGGCAATCGCGCGTGCGGATGAAATCCTGCAACGCTTTCCGGGCGGATTCAAGTTCTTGGCGGTGCATGCGGATACCCTCCCCGACAAGATGTGGCCGGCTGAACGCTTTCGCGCCCTGCTTCACCGTTTTTTAGACGATCACCCCGATTTCATCGCTTTGGTATTGGGTGTGGAGGACCAGGCACTGGACCAGGGATCGTTCGCCGAACGTATCATCCCCTTCCATGGGTTACCTTTGGAAGTGTCCATGGCGATGGTTCAACAGGCCAATCTGTTTGTGGGCGTCGATTCCTGCCTGTTACACGTTGCCGATTTTTGCCGAGTTCCCGCGGTCGGTCTTTTCGGTGCCACCAATCCCGACGAGTTCGGTTTTTTGTTGGGCCCTCACCGGCATGTTACCGCCGAATCCATGACAAACATTCATATAGAGGATGTGTTAGCCGCTATGCATCACGTCCTTGAATCAACCGAATTGGTGGCCCAATCCTAAGCAAAACATCCTTTTAATCACGTTGGAAATCTGGCTATGAAACAATTGAAATTCGATTCATCAACCCCAACCCATACCGCGGATGATTTGGATCGAAAAACCTTGCGTCAATCGATTGCTGTTCGCTTAGAGGGCGGTATCGGAGACCACATCCTTGGGCTTCGATTGCTCCCCTTTATACGGCAAGCCCATCCGAAGCGCCCCATCATTGTTTATTCAGACGCGGGAGGCAACCCGGAACAACTGGAAGTTGCTCATCTTTCTCCCTTTGTTTCACACGTGATTCCGGTTCTGTCAAGAGACCCAAGCACCATTACCGAAAAGAACATGGGCGAACTCGAAGCATTGGGGAAAGCGTTTTTGGACCAAATCGAAACGTCTCATCTTTTTTTCGATGCCTGGGGGGATGGCTATTTTCTTGAGGCGTCGCGTCAGTTGGGGGTTTCTCCATGGGAAATTTTGGCCCACCGTCCGGAGTTGCGCATACCCGCCTCAGCCAAAAATGATGCCAGCCAACGCCTCGACGCCTGGCGGGGGCACCAATTCGTCGGGCTCAACCTGTCGAAGTTCGGAGTCATTTTTTTGAAGTACGCCATCGAGAAACTGCTGCCTTTCTTTGAGGCGCTGTTGGCGAATCCAAAGGTCGTCATCCTATTTTTTTTCAGAACCTCGTTCGATTTTCCTCACTGGCCCAAGGGATTGCGGAACTTACGCAAGGGGGTTTCAAAAGAAGAAGTTCTGGTCTATGAAGCCCTTTGTCAAACCTACCCGAGAATGGTCGCCATCCGGGACGCACCCCTGACCTCGGTTGCCGCTATGCTCCAGGGTTGCCGTTACTTCATCGGCGTCGATAACGGCATCAAACACCTGGCATGGGCGCTGAACGTTCCCCGAACTCTGATTTGCCCCGAGCTTCCCCCCCTTGATGAAACACTGCGCTGGATTCCCGATTACCATCGCACACTCCCCATGGACAACCCTGACCAAACTTTAAAAGCACACATCGAGGACGCCCTTGCCTGCGGATTGGGGTGACATCCCTGCCCCCAAATTTCTCGCACTGCTTGAAGATGAGCACAGGGCACGCCCAATATGACGTGGTTCGCCGGGCCGCACAATCCACTCGACATCGCTACACTGCTTTAAACATCGGGAGTGACCCGGATCACATCCCCGCTTCCCTTTCGCTTTTTTTGATCTCCAGCATTAAACCCCGCGCCCATATGCTTTGTCCCTCTCCACAACGAGGCGGTTATCAAGCCGATTGCGCCCCTGGCCATGGTTGCCCCTGAATTCATGTTAGGCTGAATCGCCGCCTCCGCATTTCGCCGCGCCGGTAGGAACTTTCCAACGGCCTCCGGCTCTATTTGCCCCAACGGCAAGGGAGAATCATATGAGACCCAATCGCGCCTTTTCTCTTACGGTTTTGCTTCTGGCCCTCGCGATGAGCGCGCCGAGCTTCGCACATGAGGGTTACCAGTCCACCCGCGATGCCTACCGGATTCAGAAGATTCAAACGCTCAACCAAAACCTCGCCCACCTCTCCGCCAAGAAGCCCGCCAACGCGCCCACCTCGGGGGGCGTGCTGACCTCGTGGAAACCCGCGGCGCCCCAAAACCAAATTGACGAATTCACCTTTCAAAAAATGGCGGAGGACGGCGTTCCCATCAATGCGCTCTGCGATGACGGCGCCTTTTTGCGAAGGGTGAGTCTGTTGTTGACAGGCCGCTTGCCCGAACCGGACCAGGTACGCGATTTCTACGCGAATAAAGACGCGACCAGCCGGGCCCGTTTTATCGATTCGGTGCTGGCGAGTGAGGCATTTACCACCCATTGGTCCTTTTGGTTTCAGGAATACTTCGAGTCCGCCCTCAGGCTCTTGCGCGCGGGCCAAATTTATTACAATACCTACCTGGCCGATGCGGTCGCCTCGGGCAAGCCGTTGGACAAGATGGCCCGCGAACTGCTGACCGCCACGGGTTTGACGGATCAGGTCGGCGAGGCCAACTTCTTTGCGCGCTCCAACGAAATGGTGCGGCTGCCACAGGATTTCTGGGACAATGTGGCCATTCACGCGAACTCCAAGTTCCTGGGCATGTCGGTTCAATGTATCTCCTGCCACGACGGGGCCTATCACCTGGAAGAGGTCAACCTCTTCCTCGCCGAAAAAAAGCGCGAGGACCTTTGGGCGCTGGCGGCTTTTTTCTCCGGCCTCAACCGCCGGCCGGGCACCATCATCAACAACCAGTTTGCTTCCTTTAACATTTTGGAGAGGCCGACCGCGGGTTATGAAGCCGAGTCGACGACGGGCGACCGGCCCACCAGAAACGGGGGCCTGATCCGGCCCAAGTACCTTTACACGGGCCAGGAACCGGGTCAGGACCAAAATTTCCTCCAAGCCATCGCGGACTACATCACCACGGATCGCCAGTTCGCGAGAAATTTCGCCAACCGCTTCTGGGGTCATCTTTTCGGCCTCGCCCTAGTCGAGCCCATGGATAACTTTGACCCCTACCGGCTCGATCCCGAACGCGCGCTGCCCGAGGGTTGGGAATACCAGGCGCTCGATCTGGGCCTGTTGGAGCATGTCACCGATCAAATGATCGCCTTTCAATTCGACTTGCGCGAATACCTGCGCTATCTGTTGAATTCCGCGACCTTCCAAATGAGCTCTGAGTTTCTACCCGGTGAATGGAAAGAGATTTACGCGCCCTACTACACCCGTTATCTGGCCCGGCACATGCCCGCGGAAACGGTTTACGACGCGATCGTTTCCGCCACCGGCATCACCACGCCCATGGGTCAGGCCGTATACGGGGACCGCGAAAACCTCCTCATCGCCAATTACGCCCATGAACTGATCGATAACAGTTTCCCAAGGGGTTCCCGCCAGCAGGATGTTTTCAACTTCCTTCAAGCCTTCGGCCGCGGCAATCGGTACGACCAGCCGCGCACCAACGATGGCGATATCGGCCAGGCTTTGGTGATGATGAACTCCTCCGTGGTCAATCAGCGCCTGATCGCGCCGGAAAGCAGAATCATCCAATACGCCAACCAGAACCTGTCCGGCGAGGAGATCATTCGCGAGCTTTACCTGGATGTCTACTGCCGCGAGCCTTCCAGCGCGGAAACAGCCTTACTGATCGAGGAGCTTTTGAATTATGAAACCCCCACGGAACGCGCCACCACGGTGATGTGGCTGCTGTTGAACAAAGCGGAATTCACCTTTATCTATTAAGGCCCCCGGCAATGAGCCTTCCCTTTTTACCAACCCCGATTTCCGGATTTACGCTCCAGGAGGAGACATCATGTTGAGAAGAAATTTCATTCAAACTTGCGGGCTGGGCGCTTTCGGTCTCACCGCGCTGGGCGCCAGGGCAAAAGTGTTGAAAGCCGCGCCCAATGTCACGCCGCGCGGTTCGGCCGAAAACCTGATCATCGTGTTCCTGCAAGGCGGTCAGAGCCACGTGGATACCTTTGACGTCAAGAAGGGCAGTTGGACCCCCTCCGATTTCGAAATCGGCACCTTCGGCAATTTGGAGATGCCCGCGGGTCTCTTTCCCAACCTGACCGCGCATACCGACAAGTTCTCTCTGCTGCGCTGCCTCAACGGCAACGAGGCGGTTCATCAAAGGGCCAGTTACCTGCTGGAAACCGCCCATACCTTCAATCCCACCTTCGCCAAGGAACAACCGCATCTCGGAAGCCTGGTCGCCTACGAGTTGGGCGCGACCCGCACCGAAAACGATATCCTGCCCACCTTCCTCGCGCTCAATGGAATCGTGCAGGGTCCTGGGCTGCTGCCCAGCGCCTACTCCGCCTTTTCATTGGACAGCCGCACGGGCGTGTCCGGATTGGAGCATCCAGGGGGCGAGGAGTTGTTCCGCAAGCGCTACGAGAGCCTGCTGCGCTTCGATGCCGAGGCGCGCGCGGGCGCCTCTCGTCATGGCAAGGCGATCAGCGATTACCATGGCTTTTACGAGTTGGGAGAGGGCATGATGTACGAGCCCGATGCCCAGGAGGTCTTCTCCGTCACGGACACCGATTTGGAGCGTTACGGAGAATCCGGACCGGGGTTGGGTTGCGCCATCGCGGTCAAGGCCGTGGCCAAGGGGCGCGGCACCCGCGTGGTGCAGGTCAATCATGGCGGATGGGACAATCATTACGATATCTACGACCGCAATGTAGCCAACAACATCTACACCCAATCCCAGGAGCTGGACCAGGCGCTGGCCGCGACCCTGGTCGACCTGGCCGCGCTGCCCGGCAAACGCGGCGGCTCTCTCCTTGATGAAACCATGGTCGTGGTTACCGGCGAGTTCGGGCGCACGCCCGGCAGCCTGACCGGCAACTTGGGCCGCGATCACTACCCCTACGCATGGTCCGCGTTGGTCGCGGGCGCGGGAATCGTTCACAACCAAAGCTTCGGCGCCACCGACGCCGATGGCCGCACCATCACCGACCCGTTCTGGTCCACCCTCCGCTACATCACCATCCAGGACCTGACCGCCACCATGTACTCGGCGCTGGGCATCGACTGGACCAAGGAAATCGAAGATACGCCCTCGGGTCGGGTTTACGAGTACACGCCCAAGGTCGACGGCCAGGCTGGTTACTACCAGGAAATTTCAGAGATGTTCGGCTAAGCTCACCCGTCCCATCCACCCGCTTCCTGACTCCTCTCTCCGGCGCCCTTCCAACACTGGAAGGGCGCTTTTTTTACCAAACAGGCCGTGTCAGGACCCGGCCGTGAAGAAGGGTGGCGGCGCTTTTGGCGACTCCCGCTTTCGCGCCGAGGATCAAATAGGCTAGGATGGTTGCCGTGGAGGGACGCGATGGGACAACCACTCTTGGGATGGTGGCGGCGCTTGAACGGGTTACCCGGCGGGAAATGGGCCTTCAGCAGGCTCTTGGGATTCATGATCCCCTACACGGGCAGCATTCGCCCCCGGGTTTTGGAGTTGGAGCCGGGTTTCGCCCGGGTACGAATCCGTGACCGGCGGCGCCTGCGCAACCATCTCAGCTCCATTCACGCCATCGCCCAGCTCAATCTGGCGGAATTTTGCACCGGGCTGGCCATGACCAGTCAGCTCTCCCCCGGTGGGCGCGCCATCATCACCGGGCTTTCCATGGAGTATCTCAAAAAAGCGCGCGGAACCCTGACCGGAGAATGCCGCTGCCCCGTCATTAGCGACACGGTTTCAAATACCTATGAGATCGAAAGTACGGTCCATGACGAGGCTGGAAACCTGGTTTCCAAGGGAACCGCGTTTTGGTTGGTTGGCCCGCGTCGGACGGCTTCTACCGGGACCAGAGGCGAGTCTCCTACCTGATCCAGATCCGGCTATTGCCGCCGGCCGGGAGCGGTGGAAGCCGGATCACGGCCGTCCAGGCGCAACAGATGATAGCGCAATTGCGCTGGATCTTCCCCGGATAGGTCATCCATGTAGGGCCCGATCGCCAACTCGTTTCCGCAAACCGGGCAGTAGGGATAGGGCGTGTATTCCTCGTAGTGTCCCTTGAAACAGGAACGCAGTTGATTTCCCAAGATGAAGTGGACCCGGTCCAGGTTGCTCAAATCGTAAAAGGTATCTTCCTCGTTTTTGGAGCCCAGGGGGACACCGGTCAAAAACAGCGCGCCAATCCTACCCTCCACGGCCTCGCCATTATCGAACAACACCTCGTAGCTCTTGCCGTCCTTCATTTTGGTAATACGCGCCACACGCAGAATGCTGACCAGGGAGGATTCTCCCTTGGAATAAAATTCGAACACATATGGCTCTACTCCCTTGATGCGGATATTGGCCAAGTCGATAATCTTGCCCGAGCTGAGGAAAATTTTACCGTTAATGCGTTCCGGCTCCATGGTTTGCGGATCCTGCCAGCACAAAAGAAGCATCAAGCGCCACATCGCCACACTCCCGAGGCCACCCACCGGTCGCCTCCCTCGATACATAATCTATCGCCCAGGTCCGCCACCCGCACCGAACCCACACCATCCGGGTAAAAGCGGGCTTCCCGGACCCCCTTTTCTCCCATGATGACCAGGGCCGCGGCATGCATGCCCGTACCGCAGGCCTTGGTAAACCCCTCCACTCCCCGTTCGTAGGTGCGGATGCGCCAGCCGTCCCGCGTGGCGCGCGAAAAGCTTACGTTGGTGCCATCGGGGAAGACGCCCGTATCCGATCGGATGCTGGGCGCCAAGGTTTCCACTTCTTGGGGGTCCAAATTGGAAAGGGTCACGTATTGGGGATTGCCTACATGCACCTGAAAGCCCTCGAGGTCCCTGCTTTCTCCTTTCCAAAGCAGGGGCCTATAAGGATGTTTGCCCAGGAACACGCGCACCTGATCCCCAATTTCGAACGCCAAGGTCATGGACTCGCTGACCACGCTGCCCCGAGACTCCACACGCTTTTTCTGATACAGACAATGAAGGGCCGCACGCACCCCGTTGAGGCAAAAGCTGCGGGAACCATCGGGATCGTAGTGATCCAGATAAACGCCGTTTTCGGAGATCCGGTTCAGCACCAAAATGCCGTCGGCGCCGATTCCGTGCAGGGCGTCCTGGAGGGTGGAGCACCCTATTCGTATGCGCTGGGCGATAGTTATGAAGTGGCGGTCATTGCGAGCGCCGGTATGGACGGCACGAACGGCGGCTGGCCGC
>JBGTRP010000082.1:0-14486 GCA_041940685.1 Acanthopleuribacteraceae bacterium | reverse complement strand
CTCCACATTCAGTTTAATAATTTCACCCCGATCGCCCCAGTTATTTGGTTGCCCAAGTTCTTTTCTTCGCATTCATTCGCCCGCGACCAGCCCCATTGGCGCTCTTTTCCTGAAGACAGGGCAAATTTGCAAGGCGGCTTTCCTGAAACTAATCCTGAAGTCTTCCCGTTCAACCCCGGGCCAGGGGAATCCGGCGAACCGAACTTCCAAACGTGAGGGATTTCTTGCAAATGTTGATAGGTTTGTTCTTGGGGTTTACTGTCGGAGCGCAAATTCCGCAAACCGAGTCCAACGTCCAAAAAATCGATGCCTTGATGTCTGCCTACCACGCTTACCACCAATTCAATGGAAGCATCCTGGTGGCTAAGCACGGAAAAGTCATCTACAAAAAAGGGTTTGGCCTTGCCAACGCGGAACGCGGCATACCCAACGCTGCCAATACACGCTTTCGCCTGGCCTCCGTGACCAAGCAGTTTACAGCCGCGCTGGTGCTGAAATTGGTGGAAGGCGGTGATCTGGAATTGGATGACCCGATCAGCGATCACCTGCCCTATTACCGGGAAGATACGGGAAAACGCATTACCATCCATCATCTACTGAGCCATACCTCGGGCATTCCAAGCTACGGACGCAATAAGACTTTCATGAGAACGCGTGCAAACCAAGCAGTGGAGGTGGCCCAATTTGTCAAAGAGCGATGTAGCGATAACTTGGAATTTGAGCCCGGAACCCGCTTCAAATACAGCAATTCCGGTTATTACATCCTGGGAGCCATTATTGAAACCGCCACGGGCCTAAGTTATGGAGACGCGGTACAAAAACATATTTTCACGCCGCTCCAAATGAAGGATAGCGGCTACGACAGCGGTCCGGAGGATGCCGCGCAGCGGGCCATTGGCTACCGGCAGTACGGGGCCGTGCTCGAAGCCGCCAATACGGTGGCTGTTTCGGTGGCCTACGCGGCCGGTGGTCTATTCTCCACGGTTGAAGATCTCTTCAAGTGGGACCGCGCCCTGTATTCCGGCAATTTCCTGCCAAAAGAGCTCCTGACCAATATGATTTCGCCGAATCTGGGTCAGTACGGCTATGGGGTGAAAATCGGAAGCCTGCCACTCCCGAACCATGAGTCGAAACGGTCCGTGGCTCATGGAGGCGGCATCTTCGGATTCAGCCATTTCCTGATTCACATCCTCGAGGACGATCACCTGATCGCCATTTTGAGCAATGGTGGAGAACGGCCCAATCAGGCCGAGCAGAATATCTTAAGGATCTTGTACGATTTGCCGTATGAGATGCCCAGACCCTCGGTGGCCGACGCCATTTTGCCCCTGGTTCGCGACGGCAAGACGGAGGCCGCGTTTTCCCGTGCTCAGGAGTTGAAAAAGGACGGTCAATATGTTCTGGATGCGGAAGAGCTCAACCGGGTTGGCCACACCTCGCTAGACGACGGCAAGCACTCCTTTGCCATCGACCTGTTTACATTGAACACCCGCCTCTTTCCCCGCCATGGACTCGCGTTCGAAGGCTTGGGAAAAGCTCAACTGGCATCCCAGAACATCCCGGCGGCGACCGAAAGCTTCAAGAAAGCCTATGCGCTCGATTCCGGTTGCGATGACGCCAAGCGTTTTCTGGACATGATGGGCGTTGAGGTCCCCCAAGATACTCCGTCCGGGCTCTCCTTACCACGGGAGATAATTGAGCGTTACGTGGGCGCGTATCAGATAGCTCCGGGACGGCGTTTGCGGGTATATTTGGCTGACGGTCGCTTGATGGCGCAACCGGCCGGTCAACGCCCCGTGCAATTGCTGGCGGAGACGGAAACCCGGTTCCGGATCCAAAGTGCGCCAGCCAAAATTGAATTCCTGCTCGACGATCAAGGCGCAGCAAAAGGCATCACACTGTCCCAAGGCGGCCGGGAGATGAAGGGAACCCGCATCGATTAAGGACGCTTTTCAGGGAACACGGAAGGAGGAGCGTTCTTTGGGTACACCTCGATGTTCAGGGGCGTCTCCGTTGGGAATTCTTTTGGGAAAAGCACTATGAAGAAAGATTTCCGGTCTCCCAGTCTTCCCCATGTAGCCATTTGGTTCTCCCTCCGCGGCCAGCCCCACCGTCGCGCCGTGTGCGAATGGGAAGCGGGGCTGAGGGTCGGCCTGGAAAAACCAGAAAGCCTGGCCAGAAGGAAAAGACAAGTTGAATGTGATGGGAATCCTAACATTTACACTGGGTCTCTTTTCGAGGGCAGGTCAAAAGAACCCGCTTTTTGGTACACCATTAACAAGATTGGAAGACGGGTCAAAATGGTTTGAGCATTTCATGGGCGAACTGGCGGGTCTTGGTTAACATGGCAGTCCCGCCAAGATCACCGATGCAGCTCGTCGCCGTAGCCGGAGCGGAAAACCTTCGCCGCCACACGGGCATGGGAGCGATAGAACCACCATGGAAAGGCAAAAAAACCGGCAAGTAAGACCCAAGGCAGGAGGCGCAGGGACTTGCGCCATCCGGGGTTGTCCTTGAGCCAGAGGTTGAGACGGGTGCCCGCACCCGCGAGCAGGCGGCCCTTAAGGGGATGTTCGCAGTATTGCCGATAGGATTCAGCCATCCAGGGGATTTGGGCAAGACGCTGGTTTTCATCCAATTGGCGCAGGGTTTCGGCTACCTCGGCCACGCGGCCCTGTCCGCGTTGAGCGGCCAGCCGCTTGCGCAGCGCGGTGAAATAGTGTTTGGCCAAAATCTGGTTGATGTCTTGATGGGCTTGCTCCACCCGATCGGAGGTTTTCGTGGTTTGAAATTCGTTGCGCCGAAACGCCAGGTGGTTCAGCACCCGCTCCAAATCGCCCCTGGCGTAGGCGCCGAATTGGGCGATATCGGTGAACAGCAAGCCATAGGCCTTGTCCGGTCCGCCAATGGTGTCCCGCACGGCGTCGGGATCGGTTTCCAGCAAAATCGTTTGCGCCTTGGCCGCGTTGCCCAGTTCGAGGTAGATGAGGGCCAGCTCTTTTTTTGCCGCGTGTACCGCGTCTTCATCATCGCCGCCGATCGGGGCCTGGGCGGCCAGTTGCAGGAAACCGATGGCGTCGTCATAGGAGACAGAATCGTCCACGGCCTGAAGGTGGCTGAGAATGATGCCGATCATGTAGTTGAAGCGCGCCTCGTTGTGGCGGCCCATGCCGCGGCCCGCGGCCTCCAGGTTCTGCAGAGCCAGGGTCAACCGGAATTTCATGAGGTTCCGCTGGCGGGTCTTGAGTTGGTCCTCCACCAGGAGACTGACCACACCGTTGAGCTTGGAATTGCTCATCGCGTATTTTTTTTGTTCGCCGCGCAGGTAACCGGTTTCCACATAGGGATAGCCGGGCGCATCGCCGATGCGGAGATAAGCGGTCGAGAGGTTGGCGTACACCGCGTGAATGGGAAGCGCGCCATGGTCGTGCTCCAAAGCCGTGCCTTCCCAGGCTTTGATGTCCGCGCCCCAGTAGGGCGCAAATGCTCGGCGGCCACGGGGATCGCCTAGGGTTTCAAAGGCGCCGACGGAGCGCCGTAAATC
The DNA here is from genome assembly GCA_041940685.1 of Acanthopleuribacteraceae bacterium. GTDB lineage: Bacteria > Acidobacteriota > Holophagae > Acanthopleuribacterales > Acanthopleuribacteraceae > JBGTRP01. The sequence continues at coordinate 10,942 of JBGTRP010000082.1, read as the reverse complement.
ATAAATCGCTTTTTTGAGCAATTCCTCGCGCTTGGAATCTCCCTCCCGCAGACTGGTGGCCATTTTCAGCAGGCCATGGGCGCGGTTGTAGCGATAGAGCCCGTACAGCAGCAATTCATTTTCGCTCTCGGGAAGCGCATCGAGCCTTCCCTCGTTGCTGCCCAACACCTTGTCCATATAAGCGTTGTAGGCGCCGTTGAGATAGCGGAATGCGCGCGGCAGGTTTTCCAGGCGAAGCTCGCGAATGCCGGAGTTGAGATCCCGCTCGCGCCCGGACCAGCGCGTATCCCGAAGGTTTACCTCCCCGGTTGGCGGATAAATATAACCCCAGTTGTCGCGAATCTTGGGCAAAAGCTCGGCTCGTGAATAATCCGCCAACTCCGCGGTAAGACCGGGCATGGCCAGGGGTAAATCCGCCCGGGCGCTATCTCCTGAAATCTCGGTAACCAGGCGCATGGAGGGATGAAACCACAAAAACCACATGGCCAGCGCCAGGAAGAGAATAAGAATCAAGGCAATCTTGGGTCCAGTCATCGGTATTCCCGCTTCTCAATTAGGGATTCGCAGCCACTTGCGCAGCTTGAGGTAGGTTTTGCTGGACATGGACCAGGGGGGCGGCGGATCGAGGATGACATGCTCGAAGGCCGAATGCAGGCCCATGGAGCCGGAAAATCGGCGCGTGGTTTCAAACTCGGGTCCCAAGCAGGAGAGCCACTCGATTTTCAGGCGCGGCACCAGACTGAGCAAGGACTGAAAATGGGCGGGCCAGAAGGTTTTCACCACGTTCCAAGGATCGCCCAGGGGATCGCCCGTCTTGCCGGGATGGATGCGGCCGATGGCCGGTCCGAAATCCATGGCGGAAATCCGGTCCGCCTTGGATAGACAAAGCACGACCGGAACATTGACCTTGCGTTTGCCCACCCGTTGGCGCGATTGCTCCAATAGCTCGCGGTTGCGGTCAAGATCATCGGAATTTTTGATGGGGCCGATGGTCGCGGCCACGGAGAGAAAGGAGACGATGTTTTTGAGCTGCTGGCTCTTGCCCTCTTTCCCGTAATCGGCATGGCCGACCGTACTGTCGTCCAGCTCTACCAAAATGAAGAAGCCCTTGCAGTTTGCCAGGTAGGTGCCGAAAAAATCGAAGATCTCGCTGGACCAGCTTTTGATGTCCTCAAAATGTTCGCCGGCCACGTCCAACAGCGCAAAATGATTTTTCTTGCGGGGGTTGGTCGCCTGGTAGATATGGATTTCATCACGAGCGGTTCCCGAGGGCCGATTGGTGCGCCACTGCTTCTCCAGGTCCTGGGCGAGATGGTCCCAACTTTCGCCCTCGGGCGTGAACCCGCCGAATTCCGAGCTGCCTTGCTTGAAGTGCTGGCGCAAGGCGTAGATCAGGCAGCTTTTGCCCGTGGAAGGTCTGCCGAAGAGACCGTAGAGCTGGTGGCCCGCGTCCATCAAAAGCCGGATTTTCTTCAGCACCATGGCGTAATCGCGGCCCTGGAGCTTGTACTCCCGGTTGAGGAGGGCCTTGGAGGCGCCTTTCCGCTCCGCTGCCGGCTCTTCCTGCAATCTTTCCTCGCGCGCATGAATGGGAAGGGGCGGCGGACCTTGTTTCGGAGGCGCCACTTTTGTTTCTACCGCAACAGCCGGCGCCTCACGCCGCTCCTTGGATTGGAAACGAGTGATTTTAGAGGATTTTTCCGCATCCTCCCGCTCTACTTTTGGTTCATCGGAGGTGGGTGCGGGTTGGTTTTCCTCGAGAGGCGGTTCTTGCCGGGACGTGGCGTCCTTTTGCGCGATGGGCAGGTCGGGAGTTTCCAGGTTCTCGCTCTCGTCCAGATTGAGGGTAACCCCGCATTGGTGGCAATAGCTTTCCCCCGCTGGAATCAGCGCGCTACACTCCGGACAGGTCGTGGCCACCGCCATGTCAAACCCTCCTTGACGTTGAGCAAAAACCATTCATTCTAAGATACTTTCAGAAGGATTTCAAACAACTTATTTTCGCGAATTTTCTCGACAATCGCCTTGTCCGCCAAGGTGTCCGGAGCCTTGCCCGATCGCTTTTTCTGAACCAGCCAAGCCAAGCGCAACAGGGCCAATTCCTGATGCGCTCCATCCGTTTTCAACTCCTCATACCAGGTTTGGATAAAGAAGGCCTGAATGGGCGAACGCGCCAAAACTGGAAAGAGATGGACGCACCAGCGGCGACGGATCCAGCCTTTGACCTGATCCCGCAATTTTGCCTCGTCCAACTCCCCGCAAATCCCCAGCAGTTGGAGGAAATTGTCCGAACGCGTGCGGTTGGCGCGTTGGTGGAGAAGGTTTTGACGAATGGACTCGATGAAGCGTCCCAAGAAGCCTCGTTTCTTCTCCAGTTCGCCCAGAAACAGCTTGAAATCAAGTGGATGATCAATGAAATGCCGATTCAGCGCGTGGTCGATGAAGTAGCGGGTATCCCGCGAATGCAGTAAATCGAAGATTCTGGCGAGCAGTTGGGGTCCTATTTGGTAAAAAGACTTGTGGCCGAAAAGATCGTCTAAATCTTCGCTCCACGCGGGTTTGGCGTCGAGTCGCGCCTTCAGGTGGCTGGTAAAGGCGGCCGCGTCCATCTCGCCCGACCACAGCGCCGCGGCAACGGTGCGGTCATGGACGCGGGGCAGATAACGTTCGGCAAGGCGCGGCGACGCCAACAGGTAACGGGCCAAGTCCTTGCTGGCGGTAGCGCCCAACGCGAGAATGACCTCGTCCATGGCCGTTTGCAAATGTGGGGGAACCCGCTCCTCCACGAGCTGATCAAAATCACGCTGCAGGTCGCGAATCAGCGTTTCCGCCAACTTGGGGAACCAACCCGCGGCATCGAGGCGGTGCCGCTGCCATACCTGAAGATAATGAGCGGCCTTGTATGGGAAAAGATGCTGGAAAGCCGGAGCCCGGTCCCAGTATTCAAGGGACTTCGTAGAGGGTTTCTCCAATCCCCGCAACACATTGGCAATGTATTCATGGCGCTCTCCATGGGTATTGGCCTTTGCCCAGTGGTCCGCATCCGCGTGAATGGCGGATAGCAGGCGCGTGCGCTCCAGACGTTTTCTCTCGTCGAGCGGGATCAGGCTGGTGAGAAAGGTTCCGTAGGTCGTGGGTTCCGGATGGTCCAGGGAGAGCCAGAACTCGCGGCCCCGCGCCTTCGGTTCCTGCTCGAAGCCGCCCGCGATATGACTGCTGCTTTTTAAAAAGGGGTCCAGGGTGGTGAGCGAGGTTCGGCGCCGCTCGGGTTCCGGCAACAGATGATAGACCAGCAACCACAGGGCCGTGGGAATATGGGCATTGTAGCGGTAGGCGAGCCGTGCGTCGCCGGAAACCACCTTGCGCTCCAAGATCCGGGTGGCAATATCGCCAGCGATATGGAGCCAAAGCCCGCCCTTGGGAGAGGAAAGGCAGGCGTTGATGGCGCGCGGCATTTCGGCTTCGATCCTTGCAGTAGGGAAATCCGGAAAGGCAGAGGGCATGGACGGCAGTTCGCGCAGGTCGCCGATTTCGGGCCGCAGCAGGTCCGCGAGGAGGAAGGGGTTGTAGCCGATGGAGCGCCTCTCCTCCTCATCCAGCAGCAGTCCGTGCAGGATGTAGGAATAGTAGTTGCCCCGACCCTCGATCTTGCCGGCGCCGAATACCCACAAGTCTTCCCGCAGCGGGAAGTAGACATGGAAGCCGCCAAGGTTTTGCAAAATTTTGTAATCGGGATCTTCCGAGGAGAAGCAGGGCGTCAGTTCGCGAATGACCTCGCGGGAGATTTCACGATCGTAGTCAAAGACCATATAGCCCCGTGCGCCATGCAGCACATCGTGACGGCCGTAAAGAAAACCCCTCATGGCTGACTCCTCAGCTCTGGCGGAATTTTGACTTTGCCACCCGCCATTAGGGGTATATTGCCGTTGACGTTGGCCAGGGCGTTGGCGTCGGAAACACCGTATTGGCGGGCGATCGAGGACCAGGTCTCGCCGGGCTGGACCTCATGGGTCACCGTGGCGACGAAAGTAGGCGCCTCTATCCGTTCGCCGGCGCCGGCGGCGAACATCTCCTCCAGGCGTTCCGCACGGTAGATGGGCCTGCGGTCCTCGAATGCGGCCACCACATCATCTTTGACCCAAAGGAACATTAGGAAGGGCAACAGGATCAGCAGGTACTGGCAGCGGCGGATGGTCTTGGATTCCTCAATCATGGGGTTGTCTCCCTTTCCGGGTTAATAAAGCGCGCGTTTCAGAATGCCGAAGCGCACGTCGCGCCGGCGACGCAAGGCCTCGATGGTCTCTTTTTCGGGAATCTGTTCGAGGCCGGCGGTGATAGCGGCATGCGCTCCCCCGTTCGGAAAATGGGCGGGGAGCGCGGTTCTGCCACGAGCGAGGTTGCGCAACACCTTGCGGTGGAATGAATAGGAATAGCGGGCGGTAGGGCTGACCCGCAGCAGGCTGGAACTGGCCAGGGCTTGGAGATCCGCGGCCGCCCCCTCCAGGTCGCCGCACTCCAGCTTGGAGGGAAGGCCGCATAACAGGGCCAGGTCACGTTTCGCGCCCCCCTCCCCTTCTTCTCCAGCCATTGTTTTCAAACGCTCGGCCAGGCCGCTTTTATCTTCTTTCGAGAGCACCATGCGGTAGCGGTTGAGACGCCGGTTCAACAGGTCCTGCCAATAACTCGCCAATCCGGGTTCATCCAGATAATCGGATACAAAACCGGCGCGTTGCGTAAAAAACGAGACGAATTGCCGATACAGAGATTGGGTATCCAGGGGACGACCCTCGCGAGCCGGCTCCAGCGCTTCCAAAAGGGCGGCCAGTTCCGCGCGCGTCGGCTCCAGGGGCCGCTCCAGGTGGAAGCTGCTTGAAAAACCCTCCAGTTGTTCGCGGTCCGGATTGGGATCCGAACCCAGCCCAAGCAGAATGTAGGCGGTTCGCGCGAGGGTGTGGAAATCGTATCCGGGCCGGTCCTCGGTTTTGGCGCCCGGCTTTTCAGGAAAAAGGGTCTCCGGGGGGCGGGTATCCACGCGCGTCAGGCGCTTTTCGGTCACGGAGGCCAGTAATTCCCGCCAGTTCTCATCGGACCCCGATTTTCCCGAGATGGGCTTGACGCTGCCCATATCGGTGAGGAAAAAAGAGATCGGGCTGTCCTCGGAACGCTCCAGGTACAACACGTTTTCCGGGCATAGATCCATGTAGACCAGCCCCATCTCGTGCAAGCGCTCCAGGGTCTCGTGAAGATACAGCACCAGGGCCACAACCAGTGGGAACTCATAGGAGCCGCCGCGTAAGGGCCTCAGTTGACCTGGATAGAAACGGGTGAGCACCGAATTGAGGCGAGCCATGGGGAAGACCTCGGGCGGCAAGCCGCGAATCCAACCGCCGCCCGCGCGCTTGCCGTCATCGCCATAGCCGATCACCTTCCATACAAAAACCTCGCGCCGATTGCCCTGGCCTTCCCCCAGAATTTTGAGGAAATAACATTCCTTGGAACCCTCGATGCGGAAAACCGTGTTGCTGAATGGCTTGGGATCTTCGTACTGGAGCCTGGCTATGGCCTGAAGTTTTTCGCCCTTGGCTTCAAGCAGACGGCTTACCTCCGCGAAGATCAACGGAAAATGGTCCTGACCGCTTTCCTCCTCCCAGGCCTGAGTGTGGCCGCCGCCCGCGGCCGCGGCCGCGCCCATGGCCGGTAAGGACTTGCCCGCGTAGATTTGAATGGTGAAAAAAGGCAGCTCCATGATTGGCTCCTAAATGGATTCGGTCTCTCCGCGCGGCGCCCGTTCCCACCAGGCTTCAAGGGAATGGGCGACTTCTTTCAGGATCGCATCCGGATCGCGCGCATTTTTCAGGTAAAACACGAAGGTGAAGGCATTGCCCTCGAAATCCCGCCTCGCCTCGTCCCAGATACCGAAACAGCCGAGGAAAAGCTTGGAATCGGGCTTGCCATCGTCAATGGTGCCGGTTTTGGCGAATAACCGGAAGCGGCCCATTCCCTCTGCTTGGCGCAAGGCGGTCAAGGTCGGGGCGAGAAGCTTTGCCGTTCCCCGGCGCGGCACCTGTTCCAGTTGGGAGCGGAGCTCATCGAACACGCGTGAATCGCGAATTTCTTCCGGTATCCGAAAAAGGGGCGCCTCTTCTTCCAAAACCACCAACTCCGGTTCTCCTGTTTTTTGGGCCGAGGTTAGAGTATCCAGAAATTGATACACCAGGCGAGCCCGCACCTTGCGTCCGGTGACCATTCGGCTGAAGCTCTCGCATAACTTCACGTCGGTCCAGTTGTTGCGATTGCCGCCAAACAACACATTGGAGGCGTCCTTGGTATTGCGGATTCCGTCCAGTTCCATGCGGGGCGTTTCGGGCGCGCACACGGCGGAGCGTCTCAGCAGGACCGCCCGCGCGTCGCTGAGATCGGGATGCTGGCGCTGCAGCACCTCGGCCGCGGTGTCCAACAGTCCCTCGTAAATGGAAATGTCGCGGTCATTGGGAATTCCTTCTCCAGGAGCGGTTTGAATTTCGAAAATCGACCGTAACGCGGTTGCAAAACGGTTCTCATTGCGAACCACGAGCGAATTGCGGCCCACCGCGCCGAGACCGCCCAGCTTGAGGGCGTCCCCATCGCGCGTGGGGTCCAACGCGATCGCGCCGGAATTGTCGCGCGCGCGCCAGGGAGCGGGCGCCTCCTCAAAGCTCTCGATATCGGCCAATAGCAACATGCCCAGGCTATGCTGAAAGCTGTTGGCGGACTGCACCAGGTATTCGCGGAAATCCATGCTGGCGTGCTTGATGGTGAAGTAGCGGTCCCTGGCGCCGTAAAGGTCGTGGCCAAAGATCTTGTCGGTCTGATTGCCGCGCGTTCGGACCCGCAGATTGGTAACCTCGGGATGCAGGTGCAGCGCAAGAAAGGCGAAAAAGGGTTTGGTAACCGACCCGACCACATGACGTTTAAAGCAGCCGTGGTTGGCGGCGCGGTCGGCCCCGCTGTCGAGCAGTTTGTATACTTGATCCAAACTTCCTGGATCATAGGCCTTGGGTTCGGCGGCCATGGCCAAGATCGCGCCGGTTTTGGCGTTCATGATCAATCCCGAGGCAATCCCGGTTTCCGATTCCTTTACCAGCTTTTTCACGCTCTCGCCAAAAAGGCTCTGCAAGTCGGGATCGATAGTCAGCCAAATGGCGCCGGGGTCCACATCTTCCTCGGGGACACCCTCCAGGTATTCGCGGAACATGTATTCGATGCCCAATGGCTGATGTAGGCCAGTTAGGGAAACAGGCCCAATAATATGAAGATGAGGACCCATGGGATAGAGCCGTTTTTCGCGATTGCCGCGCTTGGAGGATAACGCCAAGATGCCGCTACTCTCCACCCGGGTTTCGAAGAAACGGCCCGCGATTTCCACCAATTGTCCCTGTTTTACGGGCCTTTCCACGCCGTTTTGGGGAGCGTTGTTGTCGATGAAGATCTGCTTGCCGCCCTCGCCTCGCACGAAAACAGCGTTGCCATCCTCCGCGGGCCGAATCCTGGCCTTGGCCGATCCATTCTCGTCGAGCAAGGTAACTTGGCCCGCGCTGTAAAGACCCGCTCGGGTCAAATCCACGGATTGGATGGAACCGGGCGTTTCCGGGTTCAGGAAAAGACCGACATAGCCGTCGGAGAAGAAGGGCACGGGTCGTGACGAGGGGCGCATGTAGATGGGTCCCAGCGGGTTTACCCGCCGCGCGCGGACGGGCAGAGCGTCGTAGGGCGAAAGGTCGCGAACCCGCAACAGGGGCGATACCCGACCACCGCCACTGCTTTCAAGCTCTACCAGCAGCACACAATCCTTGGGCAGAAGCGAGGGGAAATAACGACGACCGCGCACGGAGCGGTTAAAGCGCCGGATATGGGTGCGCACATATTCCTGGCCACGAGTATCGGGCAATACCGTCGCGAGCTCGACGGGCTTTTCCCGCAGCGTCACCGTACCGGACGAAGGTTCATATTCGACGGCGATAGCGTAATTGGCGTCATCGGTGGTGAGAAAGGGTCGCCAGCGGCCGAGTTCCGCGGTGCCGCGCACGCCCATGGGTCGAATCGCCGATACGATCACCGCCGCGAGGAGGAAAGCGGGAAAACCGAAACCCACCACGGCCAGGGCTCCCCTTTGACGCAGCCAAAGGCGGATATTGGGGATCCACCCCAACCGCCTTTGGGTTGTCCCAGTTTTTGGGTGATGCGCGCCATTTACGTCTCCTTCAAAAGATCCATATAACGGACCGAGAAACCAATCAACAGTCCATAGCGGATCACATCGTTGAGCGAATCGATCCCCAGTAATGGCAGGTTCTTACCGGTAAGGGGAAAATAACCCAAATTGGCCAGGAACATGGTAGCCGCGGTCCAGATCATCATCAGGCTGATGCCGAACAGGAACCAAGCTCGAAAACCGCCGCTGCCGCTTCGATTCTCCGCCACGAAGAAGATGCCGCACAGCGAGATGAGCGCGAAGACCGCGATGGTCAAAAGAGTGCCTACCGCTCCTAACTCGCCCTGAATGAACACCGAGGCCACGTTGTCGTTGACGCTGGTTTCGGTAAGCGCGGGATACCAATCGCCTCGGAAAAAGCCGCCCCCGAAAAAGCCCTGGTTGCTGGACCACAAGATGGGAAGATGCGCCAGATAATCGAAAAAGTACTCCGCCTTGATGCGCGCCTTATCCACGAAGAAAGCCACCCGCCGCATGGCGACCTGGTCCAGCGAGACCAGGTGAAACTTCAGCAATAGCGGACAGGCGAGAATGAACAACAGGCCGATGGTCAGAAAGAAACGCACTCGTTTGTCCAGCTTCCAGGTAGCGGCGATGAGCACCAATAAAAGCGGCAGGGAAACCATGGCGAAGAACCCCATGTCGTCGGAGGCCACGCCTTGAATAAAGGGAAAAGCAATGGCCACGCCCAGGGTGAGCAGGATAAAAAGCGGATTGGGCACATAGCGGCCCGCCTCGCGCTCCCAAACACTGGCAAAATAGGCGATCACGAACAACAGCACCAGTTGGATAAAAATATCGGGCCGGGGCCGGCCCGGCAAAATCGCAATCACCTCTTTGCCGCCCAAAACCGGAGCCGCCATGATCAAGCCCAGAACCAACGGCAACAGCAGGATTCCGGGTTTCCAGCGTACCGCCCCGCCCGCGTTCGAAGAATAAAAGGCCAGCTTGTCCTCGAATCTTTCTAAAAGATTGACCACCAGGGAAACAACCCAGAAGAACAGGATCAAACCGAGAAACCTGGCGCCAACCTCCTGTTTGAAACAAAGGTAGATCATCAGACCATAGGCGACGAGGGCGAGGAAGGAAAGGCCGCCCTCTCCCGAATCCAGGGCCGGAGAGCTCAGCCGAAACCCTGTTCGGAAGAAGTTGCGCACCCGAATCCAAAGATAACCCAAGAGCTTGAGCGCGCGGTAACGGCCCGCCAAAACCAGAACCAAGTCCTAGTGAAATACCAGATGAGGCCATAAATAATTAATTTGCGATAATAACGAGGTTAGCAACACGCTTAAACCTTTCCGTGACAACAGATCTGCTAGAAAAAATTGATGACCCCAAAGCAATCGCCGATGAGTTGGTGTCAAGGGCTCTTAATGCTGGATTTGATGAGAAGACAATTGGAGAGGCAATGGATGAACTAAAAGCTTTATGACCTGAGATATATCTGGAAACAAAAGAATGAAAAATTCTACAACCAAAAAAAATATCTCTATATTTAAGCATTATTTTAATAATACTAAAGTTTTTCCTGCACGTTTATACGGAAATAAAGAAAAAACGGGAGCTAAAATTGAAGTTTTCTTATTAAGAGAGCTGGATAAGGAAACCCGCGTTTGGGACGTTTTGGTAGATCCTGCAAGAAAAATCAGAATTGGTAACAAATTATTCTTCACAGAAGATGAATCTTTAGTAGCAGAAGTTATAGACAACACCACTTCAAGAGGAAGAACTTTAAGATTCTTATTCGATGGTTCTTACGAAGAATTCAGAGCTAAATTAAAGGAATTGGGAGAAACTCCGCTTCCGAAATACATCAAAAGAGATGTTGAACCTGAAGATGCGGAAAGATACCAAACCATCTATGCAAAAGTAGAAGGAGCGGTTGCAGCACCAACTGCAGGACTTCACTTTTCAAAACATCTGATGAAGAGACTGGAAATCAAAGGAATCGACTTTGCTGAGGTTACGCTTCACGTTGGTTTGGGAACATTTAACCCGATTGAAGTAGAAGATCTTTCTAAGCACAAAATGGAATCTGAAGAAATCTTCATCGATGAGAAAAATGCTCAGATCATCAACAATGCTGTGGAAGCAAACAGAAGAGTTTGTGCCGTTGGAACAACTACCATGAGAACTTTGGAAACTTCTGTTTCTTCAAACAAAAAGATCTCTGCTTTCCACGGATGGACCAATAAATTTATTTATCCTCCACACGATTTCGGAGTGGCAAACTGTATGATTACGAACTTCCACACGCCAAAATCTACATTAATCATGATGATCGCAGCGTTTGCAGGAAGAGATTTCGTAATGCACGCTTACGAAGAAGCCGTAAAAGAAAAATACAAATTCTACTCTTACGGAGACGCAATGTTAATTTTATAAGAACAGAAGCTGGAAGTTGGGTGTTGGAAGTTTGCAATTCGACGCCCAATTTTTCTTCCATCTTCTGACATCTAACTTCCAACAATATAATGAAAGACATCAGAACTTTATCACTGGACCAGCTCAAAGAATATTTTGTTTCTTTGGGGGAAAAACCGTTTCGTGCGAAGCAGGTGTACGACTGGTTGTGGAGTAAAAATCTCCACTCGATTGATGAAATGACGAATCTTTCAAAGTCTCTTCGTGAAAGAATCGCGGAAGAGTATACCATCAATCCTGTTTCTGTGGATCAGCTTCAGAAAAGCA
>JBGTRP010000081.1:0-14490 GCA_041940685.1 Acanthopleuribacteraceae bacterium | reverse complement strand
CTCCAGCTTCAGGATGCGGTCCTGTTCCGGCTAAAGGTGCCTTCCGGTTGGTTGGTGCGGGAGAGTTTGGAAGTCAACAGCTCGGCGAGCCAAGCCAAAACATTGGCATTCGTACCCGATCCCCGCCATGGCTGGCGGCCGCGGCCGGCCAATCCCTAAGCAAGGGAAGGGGGCGAAAACCCATTCGAGATAGGAATTCGCCCCTGGATTTTACTCGACGCTGGTTAGTCCAGCCGTTCGAGGGGCACCACGGTCAGGGTGAAAGGCGGTTCCTCCATGCCGTCTCCACTGAATAGATGATCGAATTGACTGTTGACCACGTACAGCCGACCATCGTGGATATCGCCCGTGGTCGCGCTGTCTAAATGGACGCTGATCTCTGGGTGTTCGATGACCTTTCCCTTCAGGTAATCGCATTGGAATTGGATTTCGGAGATGTCAAAGAGCACGGAAACAAGCGTCTGTTCATCCTTGAAGACCAGTCCATCGCCGCCCACGAATAGGTTTTCCAACTCAACCAGCGCCACGTCCCTGGTTTGGATTTCCACCCGGTAGAGGGTCGTGCCCGTGCTCGCGGGAATCGCGACGATCAGATAGTTTCCATCCGGGGTGAGGGCGATGCCGTTGAGGTTGAAACCGGAACGAATGGCGAAGAGATCGGGATCCTCGATGTATTTTTCGATTTGCGTGAGCCCCACGTCAACGGTCCAGATCACCGGAGCGAAACTATCGGTGATATAGGCATTTCCATCTCGATCCAGAGCTACATCGTTAAAAAAATGAAAGAGGCCGTCATCCGGAATCGGGAAGGCGCCCAGCAGATTGCCGGTGAGCGTGTCGAACACGCGGATATCAGGCAACTCTCCTCCGAACAAGCTGCTGTTGCAAACCCATAAACGATTGCGCGCGGCATCCACGGCCATGCCGATAACTTCCATCAGACCGTCTTCGCCACTGTTCTTGAAATAGCTGGCTTGGCCGTCCACAATTCGCTGGATGTCGCCGCTGAAGAGACCTCCGACAAATATCTCCCCGCTCTCCTGGTGAATGGCCACATCCTCGGGGAAGGTTGCCTCGCCCAGCAAGTTTATTTTTTGAATTACCGGCGAGTTGGCCAGCGGAACCGCCGCATTTCGCCAAACGGTTTTCGCGTTGGGTGGAATGGCCAACGAGGTTATGGCCATCGGCTCTGCCGAATCGATAAGAAAATAGGCGTTCTCGGCATCGAGCAAGGGGTTGGTCCCGGTTGGTTGGAACAGAGATTCCAGACGGAAGCCTGTTTTTTCACCGGGCGCTACATTGCGGGTGTGTTGTGCGAGAAGGGCGCCATCGCTCATGCGCCGGGCCTCGATCCTGACCTCGGCGCCGCGGTAACCGCAATTGACCAGCGCGACGCGCTGCGATAGCGGACCTTGGCGGTTGGGGTCAATTCTCCAGGTGGTGGTTTGAAGCGAGGATTCCGGCGCCGTGGCCCAGCCAGATTGGGGATGGTGGGTGGCGTATAACGCGGAAACCCGAACCGGGCTATTTCCGGAAACCTCTAGGTAGGCAAAGTTCGTCGGAAAAGGGGAGAGATGGGACGCGAGCGTTCGGGTTTCAGAACCATCCAGGTTGATGGCGATCTGGAAAACCTCGCCGCCCATTGAATCGTAGCCCGTCAGGTCGACGCTTTGCGCGCTTTCCTGAACATTTGCGAGACGGATGGCGGTGCGCAGTGGACCGCCAGGCTGACTGACATGGGAGACCAATCTCCTTTGGGTCCAACCGGGAAGTTGAAAAAGCACAAAAATTAGCGCCAAATGGAAGATGGAATAGGGTCGCATGAGAACCTCCGGGAATTTAGGTGATGAAAGAATGGGCGCTCAAGCCATGAGCATCGCTCTATAACCCGCGCCAATACCCAAAGCGGAAACCCCGGAAAAAGGGGACAAGCGATTTCTCCGCCCTCCATGCGCAAAGGATCCCGCTACCCGCGTCCGCGGGTGCTGAGGGGAAAACCCGGAGTTTTCCGGCCTTAGTGGAGGGCGTCCGCCGGAAGTTTTTGCGCGAGCATATGCGCCTTGGCCGAGAGGGTGCTGGATTCACTTGCACGACCCATGCGATCGTAGATGCAGGCCAGCTTGCCCAGAACCGCCGCGGTTTGAGGGTGGTCCTCGCCGAGTTCAGACTCTTGCAGGATCAGCATACGCTTTAGCAGCGACTCGGCCTCGTAGAGCTCGCCCAGGCTCTCCTTGAGCAGAGCCAGGCTTTTAAGTGTTTGCCACAGGGCCGCGGGATCGGGCTCCCCGGTTTGATCTAAAATTTCCAAGCCCCATGTCAAAAAGGGTTCGGCCGCCGCGGGCTCTTCCATATCGCGATAGGCCTTGGCCAGGTTGGCGAGCGGGACTACCAAATCGGGATGGTTGGGCGCCTCAAGTTCAATTAAGGTATCCAACAACCGGTCGTAATAGTGGAGAGCCGATTGGTAATCGCCCAATTCGTGATGAAGCCGGGCCAAACGGTTGAGGCTTTCGGCCACCGCGGGATGTTCCGGGCCGAGAACCGCGGTCCTGATGGAAAGGGCGCGTTCGAAATGGCGCGCGGCGTCTCCGAACCGTTGCAAGCGCTTGTAAACGATGCCCAAATTGTTTCTGACCGTGGCGGTTTCGGGATGTTGCTCTCCCAAATTGCCTTGTAGGGTGGCCAGGGCTTCTTTATAGAGACCTATCGCCTCCTCGTGGCAGGCCTGGTCAAGCAGAACATTGGCCAATTGATTTTGAGCCACCGCGAGGCGGGGATGTGTGGGGCCAAGCAACTTCCTTTCACCGGCGACAACCTGCCTCAGAAGTTGCTCCGCGGCCTGGAAACGGCCTTCGCGACGCCACTGTCCCGCTTTGTTGATTTTCCATTGAATGTTTTCGAATACTGCCGCGCCTTCCTGTTCCAGCAGCGCGGCCGCCCGGGTAAAATGGCCGCGATAGGCGTGCAGCTCAGCTAATTTTTGTTGCGCCTTGGCGCGCAGGGCCTCTTGTTTTGGTCCCTTTCCCGTGCTGGCCGCGAGAGCCCCGGTGAGCAGGTTGAACGCCTCTTGATAGTCTCCGCTCGCGAGGGCGAGAGCGCCCAGGTCATACAGGCCCGCGATCGTTTCGGAATGGCCCGCGCCAAGAACCGTTAGCTTTTGCGCGTAGGCCTCTTTCAGCAAGGGTTCGGCCTCACGGTAGGATCCGAGGTTCATATACATTCTTCCGAGGGTGGCCAGCAGTTGCCCCCTTACCGCGGGTTCCTCGTCTAAATTCGAGCGCGCCTTGGCCACCGCGAGCTCCAAAAAATCGCCGATTCCGGTGGGCCTGCCGGTTTGACTGAAGGGGTCCGGGGCCTCGAAAATTTCCACCAATCGTTGGCTGACCCGCTGGACCCTCGCCCGTTCCTCCATGGCCCGCCGCCACTGAAGCAGGGCGGATGCGGCAAACAACAATACCAACAGGCTCGCGAGACAGGCTCCCGCTACCGCCCAACGGTGCCGCCGGACCCATTTTCCCGCTTTGTAACCAAACGCCTCCCGGACCGCGGAGACAGGAAAACCGCGGAGATAACGGTCGATATCCTCGGCCATTCGTCCGGCCGAAGCGTAGCGCCGCTGGGGTTCCCGCCGTAGGGCCGTCAAAACGATTTGGTCGAGATCGCCGCGCAGCATTCGGCGAAGGCGCTCTGGACCCTTGACGCCATGCGCCGCCTCCTTGGGAAGTCGCTCAAGTCCCGGGCGCGCTCCGATTGTGGCGCTGGGTTTTGGGGGCGCGGATTCCCCCAAGACACGAGCGAGAGAGGAGGGGCGCCCTTTTTCGATGGGAAAGGGTCTCTGGCCCGTGAGAAGCTCGAAGAGCAGCACGCCTAGGGCGTACACATCGCATGCGGTTGTCAGTGGACCGCCCAGCAATTGTTCAGGACTCGCGTATTCGGGCGTACACATGCGCTGATCCGTTCGCGTCACGGTCCCTTTCCCATTTGGTTGCAGCAGCTTGGCGATGCCGAAGTCCAGCAGCTTCGGCTCGCCCTCGGCCGTTACCAAAATGTTGGCGGGCTTGAGATCTCGATGAATGACCATGCTCTGATGAGCGAATTGGACCGCGCGGCACACTTTTTCGAATAGCCGGAGCCGTTCGTTCAGCGGGAGTCGCCGTTGTTTGCAGTGTTCCAGTATGGGCAATCCCTCCACGTACTCCATCACAAAATAGGGCAGCCCGTCCTCGGTGCAGCCGCCCTCATGCAATTGCGCGATGTTGGGATGGTTGAGATTGGCCAGGATTTGCCGTTCGCCGGCGAAGCGTTGCAAGATATCTTCGCTATCCATTCCCCGTTTGAGCAGCTTTACCGCTACTCGGCGCTTGAAGCTCTGGTCATCCCGTTCGGCGAGGTAAACCCGAGCCATTCCTCCGGCGCCGACCTGCCTTACAATTCTGTAGGAGCCCAAACTACCTTGGAGCCGAGGCTCGGTGAGCCTCAGAGGCGGCGAATCGAGAAAGTCCGTGCGGGAAAGATCGGCGTTCAGCAGGGACTGAATCTCGCCCAGGAGAACCCGGTCATCTCCAACCCTCTGCTCCAGGAATCTTTGCCTCTTTACCTTGGGAAGGTCGGCGGCCCGGCTTGCCAGCAACAAGGCCTTGCGTTTTTTCGCCTTGGAGAGGGGATGGGGAAATTGTGCGGAAGACATGGAAAAACCTCGCGTGCCGATTGCGAACCTCGGGTGAGAATGGTCAATCCATGGCTCGGGCCAGCCAAAGACGCGCCGCGCGCCATTCTCTTTTCACCGTGCGAATGGAAATGCCGAGGACGGCCGCGATCTCCTCCTGAGAAAGGCCTGCGAAATAACGCATTTCCACGATGCGGACATGGCGCTCATCCACGCCTTCCAATTCCTTTAAGGCTTCTTCCAGATCCAGGATCTTGGCGATCTCGATCGTGGGTCCAGCGGACAAATGGAGAGCCTCATGAAGAGGGATGTCCCGGTTTCCGCCTCCGCGTTTTTTAGAACGATTGGCGCGGGCGTGGTCCACAAGGATATGGCGCATCAAATGACCGGCAAAGGCAAAAAAACGCGCCCGATTCTCGAATTGAGGTTCCCGCGCCTCCGCCAATTTAAGGAAAACCTCGTTGACCAGCGCGGTTGCCTGTAGGGTGAGGCAGTCACTCTCTCCGTCTAAATAATAGTGCGCCTTGCGCCGCAGCGTTTCGTAGATGAGTGGCAGGACCCGATCCAGAGCTTCCTGGTCGCCTCGATACCAACGGTTGAGCATGGCGGTGACGGCTTCCCGGTCAGGCCCGGTCCCTTCCCGGCACGGCGGGGAAAGAGTTTCGCCCGGCATTGGCCTTCCTCCATTGGGCGCGCGGGACCCGAGGGGAAGACCCCATTTTCAGGTTCTCGAACCCAGGTTTCGTTGTACCAATTAACGGAACGGGCCGCCAATTGTTCCTTCGCCCTGGCGTGATTGCATGAAAACTGACCGGCTGTCAGCTCCCGCCAGGCTGCCCGCGGCGGCTTCAGGGAATCATCGAGGCGAGCGTATAGGATCGTTGCCATAAAGTTTTGATATCCAGCGGATCATTTTCAAATCTGGGACTGGTATGTGCGCGTTTTGAAAGATCGCCGATGAATGTTACCAAGCTCAAAACAAGATGGAAACAGAGGTGTTTCACGAATGGAGTTGATAGGGGGGATTTGAGAATGTGTAGCTCCAAGCCCCGGGTTCAAAAGGATAAAACCCCGGGCATGATTTGGCTTGGCCAAGCTCCTATGGGCAATTTTGCTTGATGTGATGCGCTTCAGATCCGAATTCCGGTGCATAATAAGGCATGAACCCCTTGAGAATCTTCGCGATTTTTCAATTCGCATTCATAGCTTTCCTTTTTCTCTGGAGGTGGAGACGCCCACTCAGCCGGCTTTGGGTTTGGTTTTGCCTGGGCATTGTCGCTTACCTTTTCATGCCGTTCCTGCGCGCCAATCCGGGGTATGGGCCATTGCTGCTGATCGATTTCATCGTCGTTTTCAGCATTTCCTTCGTGGTTTGGTTGCTGGCGTGCTTTCTCTTCGATGATCACTTTCAATTCCAGGCCAAGCACATCGCGATCTTGGTGGCGCTTGTCACGATCAGTCTCCTGGTGCAATACCGCGTCCCCGGATTTTTCTTTTCCTGGGGCCTGCAATACCCGGTTTTCGCCATGCTGTTGGGCTTGTTTCCCCAGTTATTCCATTTGCCGTTCTTCCTGTTCGCCTTGGCGGTCGCGCTCAGCAGGATACGCGATGACCTAGTGGAAAAGAGACGCGCCCTCCGCGCGGAGCTCATGGCCATCCTCACCGGGTACGCGGGGTTCGTGGTCATTTTTCAAATTTACCGAAAAGGAAAATCGGAGCCGGCGATGTTGGAGTCGGTTCATTTGTCGATGATTATCATCCTGTCCTATTTCCTCCTATACAAGCTCGTGTTTCAGCGTCATGTCATTACCGGCGCAAAGACTCGGGGCGCCGCCTCAATCGAACCCGTCGACAAGGACTTGGAGGCAAAGCTTCACCGGCAAATGAGCGAGCAAAAGGCCTACCGAACGCCGGGGCTGACCATTCGCAAGCTAGCCCTGCTGCTCGCGGAGCCGGAATACAAGCTACGGCGGCATATCAACCAAAATTTGGGATACAAGAACTTTAACGACTTTTTAAACAGCCATCGAATTGAGGAGGCCCGCGAGATCCTCGAGGACAGGGAGGCAGAACATCGCACGATCCTCGATATAGCCCTGGAACTGGGTTATCAATCCCTGTCGACCTTTAACAAAGCCTTCAAACAACAAACCAATCAAACGCCTTCAGCCTACCGAAAGCGCTTGAAAACATGATGAATTTCGAAATTCGTCATGATCTGAATCAATTCGGTGGATGATTCGTCTCATGTCCCTCTAATTTCACTATATTCCAACTGGGAATAGAGGTAAGAGTGATGAAGAATTGCAGCCGGAGAAAGCGCGAGCATGAGGTTTACGGCAGTTGGACTTTCAAAACGCATCGGATGGTCGTGGGGCGGTTCGGATATCTCATGCTGGTTTTTGGAGCCATTCTATATGGATGCGTGGGCCAGGTGTCCAAAACCGGGCCTCAGCAAAGCGCATCAGCGCCCAATGTGAAGTTTTCTTTCGATATGCAGGAAATTTTGCTCGGTTCCGGGCGGGGGCAAACCGTTCTTACGGGTTTTTTCCTCGGTAGGGGAATGGCGGATGTTGCGGTTTTGGACACCGATGAGAACGATCGGAGGCGCCTGCGCATTTTCGCAACCGACGGTCGCGATTGGGCGCCGGTCATTGAATCGAGATTATCCTCCGAGACTTTATACGTCGATGTGGCCAACATCGATGGGCGGGACCGAATCGTTGCATACGAACCCGACGGTTTGACCTGGCTCGATCCCCAATCGGCAAGGGAGGGCGCCCTGGTGGCGGTGACCTCGGATTACCAACCGCCTCTCGTGGGTGGCGTTCCCCATGTGGACATCACTCGGGATCTGAACGGCGATGGGCGCGATGACCTCGTGGTGCCTCATCTTCACGGCTTTTGGCTGCTTACCCAACTGGCCAATGGCGCCTTCGCCGATCCGGTAAAGATCGGCCCAACCACGGGACTGGAACGATATTACGACGGGGAAGGATATCGATACGATCCTTGGGGCCAAGGCCGCATCCACCAGATCGACTACAATCACGATGGGCGAGAGGACCTGGTATTTTGGGACGGAGACCACTTCAAGGCGTATCTCCAGAATGAAATTGGACTATTCGATTCGCGGTTTGAGACCTTTACCACCGAGGTTGTTTTTGATTCCGACGATTTGGCCTCCCTTGCCGCGCCTTGGGGCGTTCGGCGACGACGCCTCGATCACAATCCCAGCGGCGAGCTGGAGGGAAGGGTGCTGCACTCCCTATCCGATCAAAATGGCGATGGCGTTGCCGATCTCGTGATTTTCTCGTTGCGGGGCGGGAGTCTTTGGCGCATGTATGCTACGAGAGAGATACATTTCGGCGCTCCAACGGCCGATGGCGGCACCCAATTCGCGGCCGAGGTAGGCGCGGCGATTCATTCGGACGGCATTCCCTTCGGCCTAAGGTCCCACGACCTGGACCGGGATGGCGGTGTAGACGTCATGTTCACCACCATCAACCCTGGGGTCTTCAAGGCGATCGGCATGCTCGTCGGCGCATTGTTGACGCGCTCGTTCTCCCTGGATTTCGAGGTCTACCCCATGAAAGAGGGCGCATATGCGAAAAAGCCAGCCGCGACCCGCAACATCAGAGCGCATTCTCCCGGCGTTTCAGGGGAAAAGTCCGTACACTTTCCGCCACTCCTGATCGGAGATGTGAATGGCGATGGCCATGCGGATCTTTTGATGGGGAAGCGCCAGGAAATGCTGGTCTTCCTCGGTGTATCGGGGCCTGGCGCGTTTGCGCGACGACCTCAAAAGATTCCCATGGCCATACCCAATGAAGAATTCGCCTGGCTGGCAGACCTCAACAAAGACGGCAGCCAGGATATCCTTCTGCATCATTCTTCCACCAGCGGGCCGGGCAAGCTGACCTTGTTGATTGCCCGATAAACCCCCTGGCGATTTTCTCCTTCCAATCGTAGAGATCGCTGGGTTCGATGAGGCTCAGCGAGGTTGGATCGGAAATAGGATTCGGAAGAGGAGGAAGGCGGCTGGCGAAAGCACTTCCTGGCCAGTTTCCGGATGCGGATCGATCTGGGGGTCAACCCAGGTTTTCTTTCCTCCCTGTACATCAAGGCGCATTACGTGATCGGCTCGCCAGGTTCCCTGTTGTTGCCTGGGATTGACGTAAACCACGTAGCGTCCGTCGCCGGTGGGGACGGTGTTCACGCCGCCGGACGCTTGCAGGGTCGTTCCGGTAGCTCGCTCGATTCCGGCTTTTGAGATGCCAATCGAGCCAAAGTTGACCGGGACCCTGCCGCCCGCGGGTGATGGCTTGCCGGTGACATCCTGAATAATGCTGGATTCCACACAGGCCTGGCAGTTCGTCCGGGCCGCGGCGACCTCACGGGCGCCCATGGTCACGGTTTGGCCGGGTTGCGCCTGGTTATGCGGCGATTGGCCGGTCACCACGGCCCGCTGTCCATTGGGGTAACGGGAGGTGGGGCTGTAATTCCCTACATGGCCACGGCCCGTTCCCGGAGGCGAGATACCCAAATACGCGGCCCCGGTCCACACGGACGCCTTGAACAGGGGACTCAGCTCCATGGCGCCCGCGGCCAGTTCGGCTTCTTCCATCGCGGTTACGGCCAGGCGCGCCTGCGTCGATAAGGACCAGGCGGACAATTCGGCATACAACACCGGCCCGAACAAGGCGGCCGCGTAGGTGGCGGTCCATTGGGCGCCCTTATCCATGGCGGCTTTGACGCTTTTTTCAACCGCTCGCCGGGTATCGTACATGCGCGCCTGCCAATCCTGATACTCCGCGCGGAGCTTCTCCATCAATTCCTTACCACGCGGATCCGGGGCATAGGGTTTGTCGCTCTGCCGATCCGGCTCCTCAACCTTGGGTTTCGGCTTTGGCTTGGGTTTCTTCTCCTTTTTCTTTTCCTCATCTACCTCGGCATTCCATTCTCTATGCATTTTGGCCAGGTCGTCCATGGTAGGCGGTTCGCCGGCCGTTCCGCTCGGGTCCACGCTGCCGACCGGGTTGCCGTTCACATAGGCGAAAAGGTTGACTCCGTCCCCCAATCCAATGGGATCGGCCGAGGTCCACCTGCCCAGCCAGGGCGCGTAATATCTTGCGCCATGGTAATTCAACCCGTTTTCCTCGTCTCGCTCCTGACCCGTGAAGCGATACCGTTTCAAGCTGATTTCCACTTCCGAACGCCCCGCCCGGTAGGCCGTGCCGCCATGGGGAAGATATTCCTCGTAGGAAACCAGCTCTGCATGTTCGTCGATTTCTAATGCCGCCGATCCCAGGTGGTTGTCCAATTGAAGGCGTATGCTTTGAAGGGGACCCGAATCGCCTAGGGTTCGTGTGTCGATTTGGGCCACCCTTTGGCGCTCGTCCATCACTTGCAGGGTTTCTCTTTCCAGCGTCACCGATTGGCCATCGCCGCTGAACTCCCGGTACACTTCAAAGCCGCCCAGGTAGCGTCGCTCGTCTCGGCGGGTGGGGGTCTGGCCCTCTCCCGCCTGGCGCTCGGTGACCTTGCGTACCCGGCGTCCACCGGCGTCATAAACGTAGTAGGTGGTCTCCGGCGTCCCGCTATTGATCACCTGGCGGCTGGTCGCCTGAAGTTGATCCTTGAAATTCCATTGCATGAATGGCAGATGCGGCATTTGGATCATATTGCCGTGGGCATCGTGGCTGTAGGAGGCTGAAAATTGGCCCTCGAGATCGCCTTGCAGACTGCTGCCCAGGAGACGATTGCCCTGTTCTCCGTATTGATAGCGGCGCGTCCACCGGTGGACCCCGCCTCCGCGATGCGCCATGCTCAGGATATTTCCCACGCCGTCGTAGGCGTACTCTTCTACATAGCGTTGCAGGGCCTCCGGGCTGTTGGGAAAGGGGATGCCGATGATGGGCTCGAATTCCGCGGCATCCCGCTGGTCGTTGTTCCGGGCGGCATGCTCCCGGCCCTCGGCGCGGAGCAGGCGGTAAAGCGCATCGTAGGTGTAATCCATGTGCGGAGACACCTCAATATTGTCAAAGTAGACGGATTGTTGGGCGTGATCCTGAATGGAGGTAATATTGCCGGCCGGATCGTAGCTGTAATTCAAATCCTGCAAAACGCGGTCATCCCGGTGGCGAAGGGTCCGCAGGCGGATCAAGCGGAATGTGGCCGGATCGTATTCATAGCGGGTGGAGAGTTGGGTTCCATCGCTTACCGCGTATCCGACCCGTAACCGCTGTCCTCGCGCGTTGTAGTCGATATCAGCCACGAGGGGCGTGGTCTGATCCGAACCTTGCAATCGAAGCTCCATCCGTTCTAACTGGCCGGCCTGGTTGTAACCGGGGAGGGTTATGCTCTGGTCGGGGGTGGTGACGGCTACCGGGCGGTTGAGCCCATCGTATTGAGTTTGGGAGCTATAGGTTTCGGTTTCCAGGAGCGGCGCCGAGGCTTCCTCGATCTCGGCCATCGTCGACAAGTTCGCCAATAACGACCAGTCCACGGCCGTGCGGTATTCCAGGGCCAATCGTCGGCTGGTTTCCAGGGCGTTGCCCTTAAAGTCAAAGCCGGTATTGGTCACCAGGCCGGCGCCGTCGTAGGCTTGAAAGATCTGGCCGCGGAGGTTCAGACTTTCCGCCTGGGGATGGCTTTCACCGTAAATGGTGAGCTCCGCCAGAAACTCAGCCCCTCCCTCCGGCTGGACGAAGAGCCGCATCGGCCGCTTTAGCGGGTCGTAGCCGTTGCGCAGAACGTTTCCGCGATGGTCCCAAGTTCGTATGGGTTTTCCGGCGATATCGCTCAGGATTCTCCGCTCACCCGCGTCCGGGCTGGTTTGGTAGAGCCTCCGGCCGGTGTGATCGTATCCCGAAACCGGAGGATTGCCCTCACTTTCTATCTGGTAACTCATGGCCAAGTTGCCGCGGTGGTCGATGATGCGCAATGGCGCGCCCTCGATATTGCGGTAGCTTCTAGTCTCGAAGCTTCCCTCGGCCCCGTTGTCGTCCAAGCTCAGGAAGGGGCGGCCTAAGGAGTCGAAATGGATGACCGTGGGCGTTCCCGCGTGGGCGGCGGTTTTGAACGCGGCATCTTGTTCTTGGCTACCCAGCACGCCCTCGCTCCTGGCTTGATGCCATGAGGGAAGGTAGGCGCTGGCGTCGATCCTTTGGAAATGGCCGCCGACATTGGGGTCATTTGCCGGGTCTTCCACCAACGCGGTATCGTTTCCATCCCAGCGTTCCTCGCGCCAGGGGCTGAACAGGGTTTTCTCCCATGAGTGGTTTGGCCGCAGGGTTGCCACCAGCCGACCTGCCGGGTCGTAGAAGAGGGTAGCGCTTACCCCGACGGTGAGGCCAAACTCGAAATGATGCGTCATGCTGAAAAAAGGCTCGAACCGCTTTACGGGATTGCCCTTGTTGTTGAAGATGGTCCATCCGCTCGCGATCCAACGGGGATTGGCAATCTCGCCGCTAGTTTCCAAGGGCCCCGGTTCGGCGAGGGCCTTTTTTTGAATGGTCCGGCCGAAGCCATCAGAGTACGCCAGACTGAGCTGGAGCGCGCTTTCTTCCCCTTCACCCAGGTCACTGATATGAGTTTCTCTCGTGATGTGGGCCGCGAATGGCGGCTCCCCCAGGCGTTGAAAACGGGTTTCATCATAAATGAAGCGCGCGCCTGCCTCACCTAATAACTCTTGTGCGACAGGTCCATTGGGATTGGCGTAAAAGGCGTCGATTTGCGCCTGGCCGAGTTGGGACTGCACTTCCTCCATGCTGTCCCCCAGATTTTCACCTTCCTTGCCCATGACCGCGATGGCGGAGACCATGCCCATGATGTCAAAGGCCGCCGCCGTACGGTTGCCGTTGGCGTCGGTGGTGAGATCAGGCGCCAGCACGCGGTATTCGTTTCGCGCGGTGATGCTGTTTCCCAAGGGGTCGGTTGTGCGCGACAGCAGCAGATGATGGGAATCGTATTCGAGCGCGGTGTCATGGCCGAAGGGATCGCGAAAGCGCATGGGCATGAAGAAATGCTGTCGCGCAAAAACCAGCTCCTGGGCCGGCTCGTCATCCGGATTCGGCGACAGGTTCATCCGGCCAGAGGGTATCCACCAGTCCGGCTCTCCGTCGAGGTGGAGGTAGCGGCCCTCATCCATCATGATGGCCTCGGAGACCCGGTCCCCAAATACCAGGTCGAGATGTTCGGCGTTGAAGGCCAGTTGATAGTTCTCGTACGGCAAAGCGAGCGATTCCATCACGCCTAACGGAAGAGCGTCGGACAGGTCGTCGCGGCGGTACAGGGAACGCGTATGCGCCAGAAGACGCATCTCCATGCCGGCGGTTGGGGTCTGGTGATACGCGATGCGCGCGGCAGTTTCCATGGCCGCTCTCATCTGTTGAAAGCCGAAACGCATCTGATCGGGAGCCAACGCCAGGCCGGTCAGCTCGTGGTTCATGCTTTCACTCGGCAGGGGCGTGCGGTAAAGGTCTTCCTCATCGATGGAATTGGTGAACCCGTGCTCGGAGCAGGTAATCAATATCCGAGTCTGGTGCTCCTGGTCCGCGAGCTGCAATGCCGGATCCGGCTGTCGCCGACCATAGCTCACCGTCGCGGTTTGCAGTACATTGCCATACGCGTCTACCTCCAAGGTCAGAGCGTGGTTGAATCGCGGGTCGGATGGATTGCGTTCATAATGGGTTTCGAGCGTTTCCCTGGCATGGGTAAAGAAGACCGCGTGGCGGTTCCCGCCTCTCGGCTGCAAGGCGCGGATGCGGTAGTTGCGCTCGGTGACGGTGTAGGGATGCGGCTCCCGTTCCGTACCGTCCAGGGCGTATACTTCTTGGCGCAGCACGGAGCCCTGGAGCGCGCGGCATGCCTCGCGTTCCTCTTCGATAGTGAGGCCTTCCGGCAGAAGGGTATCGGGCAGCAATAAGCCCGCGGCCTCTTCGTCGGTGAGCCCCGGTTCACGGTAATACTCGCCCAAATCCTGGGCGTTCAGTAACCCGGCGAAAAAATTGGAGATGCGCGCGCGCCCCAGGAAAACGCCGGTGTGATACCAGGTCTTGGTGAGAACCGGCGGCACATGTGAGCTCTGCTCAATGTTTTCACTGGTGGGAAATTCATCATGATCCCCGAGGGCTGCGAACTCCTCGGTATCGAATTGCTCCACCATGCCGAATCCGCGAAACTCCCGCTCCTTGCCATCGAAGTGCCCGTGATGATAGGCATAGCGCGTGACCAACCGGTTGCGGCCGATGTGATCATGGGTTTCCACCTGGGCCACCACCTGCACCGGAAAAGGCAGGCGCGTGATCCAAGGACGGCCGGCGGCCTTGTCCTCGAGGTAGAACCTAGTGGAGGAGGCATAGCGGATACGTGTCTCCGCGCCCAGATTGTTTCGCGAGCGGATCATCAAATGAGGCTTTTGGCCTCCCATCAGGTCGATATAGCGCATTTGCCGGCCACTCTGAGCGGGAAGGGGGGAGGACCAGACCAGGCAGGCGGCGCCATGGCCGAACAAATCGGTGACGGTCACCTCCGAGAGGTTGTCGACCGGTGGGAATTCTTCGATGTAGTGCGCGGCCGCCCAACTGTTTCCAGCCTGGTTGAAATAGATAGCCACCCGACCGCGCTCCAGGTAGAGGATGTCGCTGATGCCCGAACCATCCACGTCCGCCAACCGGATACGGCGCTGGTCGAAGTGGTCGAAATCATCAAAGCGGGGCGCCTGGTCCATGGCGATCTTGGCTCCGAACCGGCCGTAACCCAGGTTGGGCCAGTAGCAGACCAACCCGTTGCGGATGCGCACCAAATCGGTCAATCCGTCA
>JBGTRP010000080.1:0-14500 GCA_041940685.1 Acanthopleuribacteraceae bacterium | reverse complement strand
CATGGGCTTCAAGCCGCCGCGCTACCTCAAGGCGGGCGATGTGATGCGGCTGGGCATCGAGGGGCTGGGCGCGGATGCCGCACATAACTTTCGCGATAAATCCCGCATGAAATCCCTTTTGGGCGAGCATGGCGTGCCCCGCGCTCGCCATTGTCTGGTGCAAACCCCTGAGGAGGCCTTCGGCTTCGTGAAGACCGTGGGGTTTCCTGTCGTGGTCAAACCCCCCGACGGGGCTGGGGCCCGCAACACCTTTCAAGTCAACGACGAGTCCAGCTTACAGGACTACCTTCAAGCCTATGCGCCAAGCGAGAAGCGGCCCACCCTCTTCGAAGAATTCATTCAGGGCGAAGAGCATTCCTTCGAGTCCATTTGCATTCGCGGCCGTGTGGTATGGCATTCCCTTACACGCTATTATCCCAATCCGCTCGATGTCCTCAAGAACCCCTGGATCCAATGGTGTATCCTACTTCCCAGGGAGATCGACGATCCCCGTTACAACGACATCCGAGGCGTCAACCAGGCGGCATTGAGGGCCCTTGGCATGCAAACCGGCCTCACTCATATGGAATGGTTCCGCCGCAAGGACCGCAGCCTCGCGGTGTCGGAGATCGGCGCACGGCCGCCTGGCGCCCAAATCATGACCATCATGTCCTATGCCCATGATAAGGATTTCTATGCCGCCTGGGCCGAGCTGATGGTTTTCGAACGCTTCCAGCAGCCCGAACGAAAGTTTGCCGCCGGCGCCGCCTACTTGCGAGGTCAGGGCCAGGGCCGCATCAAGGCAATTCGGGGCGTCAATCAGGCCCAGAAAGAGGTTGGCTCGGTAGTGGTGGAAGCCAAGCTACCCAAGCTGGGCGCCGCCTCCAGTACGGGTTACGAGGGAGATGGTTACGTCATCGTCCGCCATCCAAGCACGGAGGTTGTCAAAAAGGTGCTGCACCGTCTCGTGTCCCTGATTCGCGTGGAATTGGAGTAGTTTCTGTTTCAGGAAGCCGTCCCCGACATTTCAAAGACCAACGCGGCCGCGCCCAGCTTTCCGGAAGCATCGCCGGCCGCGGCCAATTCCACCTTCGGAGAATGCCGGCTCCCAAAAACATACCGCCCTGCATGTTGTGCGGCCTCACGGAAAAGCGGCTGCAGGGACAATCCCCCGCCTAACACGAAAAGCTCCGGATCGTAGAGCGAAACAAGCGCCCCGAGGAAACGCGCGAAAAGGTAACGCGTTTCCTCCAGGATATCCTCCGCGATGGGATCGCCGGCCCGTTCGAAAACCGCCTTGCAATCCAACACCCCCTGGTCTCCCCCGGCATCGTGAAACCGGGCCAAGATGGAAGGACCGCTGAGGTACGCCTCCACGCATCCCCGATTGCCACAGGCGCAGGGCCGTCCTTCCACATTTAACGGAAGATGTCCCGGTTCAGGCGCGAGACCACGGGAACCGTGAAGAAGCCGACCGTCCACCAGGGCGCCCGCGCCCACTCCCGTACCGAGAATAATCCCCACCAAATCGCGGCAACCGCGCGCGACTCCGTGGCGAAGCTCGCTCAACACCAGGCAGTTGGCATCGTTTTCAAACACCAGGGGAAAGGGCAGGCGCGATTGAAGGTTCCGTTGTAAGGCCGTCCCCTCGATAGCCGGGGAATTGGGCGCATTGCGCAAGAGACCGCTTTCGGGATCCAAACTGCCGGGTATGCTGAATCCAACGCCCTGGACTGAGTTTGAGCCCGCTAATTGTTTTACCATGCTTGTGATGAGATCGAGCATGGCGTCATGGTTGCGGGGCGAGGCCTCGCGACGCGTAGCGCGCACCTGTCCTTTTCGGTCGATAAGCGAACCCTCGATCTTGGTTCCGCCGATATCGACTCCCACGGCAAGCCCCGATCCCTTGTCAGGAACGTACATGGCGACGGTCCCTCACTTACCCTGACTGAACCAAAATCCGAATTTCGACAGCCGGATCATGGAGGGAACCCCGGCATGTTACCGCGGCCTTTCCCGAACGGCTTCGCCCTCCTGAATGACGATGCCGCGATTCTCGTCAAAGACGCCGTATTTGTAACCGAAAACAGGGTAGAACACCGTGCCATCGGGCGTCTTACCGAGAATCATATCTTCCCCGTCCGGTCCGCGAACAGGCAGCAGGTCAAGGGGTCGGGTCGGCGCAACCGTGGTCAAATGCCGGGTCTTCAATCCCAGCAAATGAAGGGCCTGGCTCGACTGGACATGAAAGGATTGCATGGAGATGAGAAACAGGCGGTCATACACCTCAATCTCCACGGCGGTCAGAATCGCGCTTCCCTGAACAGAAATCCGTTCCAGACGCTGCTCGAAGCTGCCGTCTGGCAATTCCCCGATGACCAGGACATGATTCTGGTAGTGAGCCAGATTATCAACCTGGATATCGGAAACGCCAAACTGCAACGGGACCATACAGTAATGATTATAGCCAGCGGCGACAGCGGTCAAAAGATCGCTAAAACTTTGAATATCGGGCGGTGGGTTCTCACCAGCATTGGGCATCTGGGCGGAAGACACTACCGCCCATAATGCACCCATGAGCAGTACACATGTTCTCATCTCGGCCCCCAAGCCATATATTATCAACGCAAAGATATTTCAGGATATATGAAAATAGATAAATATAGCGAAAAAGCACAAACCAATTGTTAGAGGAGATTAGATCTAAAGGTGATTAATGAGCTGGTCGGGTAATTCATGGTGACGATTTTCCCGAGCGGCCTTTCGGTAGAGTTGAAGGGAAGCCTCAAGCTCGTCATGCCAGCGGCCTCCCGCGACGGCTTCCGTCTTACAAGACGAAATTATTTGAAGGGCGTCCTTAAAGGCGCCTTCCGCGTATACAAGCCTAGCAGAAATCACCTGAGTTTGAAATTCTCCTGGATCTGTTTCAAGCAATTCATTCATGTAGCGCCTCGCCTCTTGCAGGCGATTTTCCCGGATATTCAACATAACCAGGTTGCGCAAAGTCCAGGTAATGCTCCTGGTATTGTCGATAGTCCTTTTCAAATCAAGCGATTTCAGGAAATTCTCGCGGGCGCGGGCGTAGCGCCCCTCAAGGTAATCGATTTCGCCGTGGTTATTGATCACCATGGCAAGGAAATTATCGTTACCCTCGGAGAGAGCCTCAAAACTGCGCAAGGCCTCACGGGCCTCCTCAAAGGCGCCCATTTGCGCCTTGATGTACCACATGCGGCCGTACACGTAAATCTGGCGGCTGCGGGATTCGCCATGCTTGCCTTTCAGCATTTCGGCCATGTAGTGTTCCATGCTCTCGTAGTCTCTGAGCGCGTGGAAGACATCCAAAAGCAGAACCAAGATCTTGCCTTCCAATTCATCGTCGCCGGAGGCTCTCACCGCCCGCAAGAGCTCAAGACCCTGTTCTTCGGCCTTGGGGAACTGGCTGGTCAGGAAAAAATACCGGGCAATATGGTATTCCGTATCGAGCTTGAAGCGGTCGTCCCCGATGCGGTCCTGAATCTCCAGTGCTTGATACAGCTTGGCCAGCACCTCGTCGTTGAGATCGGCCAAGGCGCCGCCCTCGAAAGCCAAGCGCGCGTCCTTTTTGAGTAACCGGGCTTCGAAGCTTTGGATTTCGTGTTCGCGCGCCAGCGCCAATCCTTCCTCTAGGTTCTGGCGGGCCAGATCAAAATCCCGGGTGTTCTCGTAAATGGTGATCAGCATGAGGTAATTGTGAAGCATCGCCAACCGATCGCCCGAATGCTCCAAGATCTCCTTGGCCAATTGAGCGGAGCGCTCCGCGCCCGCGTAGTCTCCCTTCCCGGTTTTGATCAGCGCTTCAACGGTGTAGAGAGGCGCTCGATTTTTGTTATTCTCATAGGGAATCTGGAAGAATGCTTCCCGCAGAAAACTTTCCGCCCTGTCCGTTTCGCCCTTCGCATGACATGCCCGCGCGAGGTAGTTGTAGACCGATGCGAGCAAGTCATGATCGGACAAAACCTCGACCGAATCCAGCAGGTCGATGAGGATTTCCTCACTCTCGCTCAGGCTGCCCCGCAAAAAGTGGCAGAAAGCCAGCTTGGCGCGCGCATGGCTGAAGTGGGGATCGAAGGCCAATGCCTTTTGGTATATGGGGAAGGCGGCGTTGTAATTGCCTTCGTTAAAAAATTCATTGCCGTAGCTGTAGAGAAAGTTGGCGTTGTGATCGGTGGAAAAAAGTTCGGACGGCGGAATCGGCGACTCTGAAGAGCCAAGCAGCCGCAAGCAGAGTGCGGCGATGGCGCCCGAAAGCATGGTCGTGTTCTGACCGCGGGCGGTAAGCCTACGGCTGGCGCCGTTCCTTTGGAGCAGGGTGCCGGTCCAAGTCAGGGACCCGGTTTCCGTTTCCTCCACGTTTCCGGTCAACACGAACTGGACGCCCAAGGCCTCCACCGCCTTGCGCATGGTCGTCATATCTTCGCCGGCTTGTACGGCCAAATCCCGAGCCACCTTTTGAGATTCGGAAAAACGCACCGTATCCAATACCTCGGTGGACTCCAGACTTTTGTTCACCATTTCCGCGACCAGCCGTCCCATGGGCGATCCGGAATAGGGCAAAACCGCGATGCGGTTGTAACCATCCACCCGAAGCGTGAAGGGGTTGCGTTGTTGCCAGGCGAAAATACCCGCCATGATGGTGAAAGAGAAAACGGCCGCCACGGCCAACAACCTTCTGCGGGGATTGGGACTCATAAAGCCCTTGAGCGCCTTGATCATTTCCCGGGTAGTCGGCCGACGCTCCGGGTTCTGGTGGTGACAACGCTCGGCCAGGCTCGCCCAAGGCCCTCTTCTGGGCAGGAGGTAACGCATCCACTGTCCCAGCAAGAGAATGTCGGCGCTCTGGGGCAGGGTCTCGATTTCTTCCGTCATCAGTTGCAAATGCTCGGGTGCCCGCCAGCCTTGGACGCCAAAGTTGTTGCGGCCCAGGTCGATGATGCTGATGCGCCCGGTTTCCGGCTCGTAAAAGACATTCCAGGGATTGAGATCCCCATGGACAACGCCCTGCCGGTGGCTCTCATCCAACGCTTTGGTAAGCTGCAACAGGATTTCTAACCGTTCCTCGATCGTGAGACGACGCGCAACCGGGGTCAGCCACTCCTTGAGCACGATTTCTTCACCGATCTCCGGGTGCTCGAAAGCAACGGTCCATTCGAACTCCGGGTTGAGCGGCTCGCCGCGGTAGAGCGCACGGTCGATGAGATGCTCCCCGTTGATCAGTTTGAGGATCAACATGCCCACGGGCTGGGAATCCTCAATGGGGAGCGGGCAGCTCATCGCTTTTTCGAGTTGCTCGATCGTGTCGCCGATTAACTCGCGAATCGCGTGGCCGGGAATCTCGTCGTATGTGATTAGGTCGCAAATTTCAAACACGGAATGCGTCTGCTCTAGGCGACGCACCTCTTCCAACGCCATTTCGCGGTCCCAAATGAATTTGATGGCCACGTTTTTGGCGACGCCATGCGCTTTGCAGTTGAGATCGACCCCTTTGAAGACGGCGCTTGAAGCGCCATAGCCAATAAACGCATCTATGGCATAGTTTCCGATTCTCTTGTCCGGGTTTGTCATAGATTTTCCAACTTTTTCGTTTGATCAGCCCTATAAATCTGCCATGAAAAACATCGGCGGCTAGCTGTATCGCGGACTAGAAGAGCGGACTTAAAAACCTACGCCCTTATTATGTATGCGCAAGCGCGCGAAGTGCAAGGGTTTTTTCCATTTTTTTTACAAACAACCAAAAAGTCAGCGACCCACGACGATTTGACGGCATTCATATTGAGATTCACAAGAGCTCTATTCGCAACAAATCAAAAAGCTAACTTTTTTAATTTTGTTATTTCACCACTCATCACTTCCCTAACATATGCCAAAACACGAAAAATAAAAATTTATTTTAGAAAATCTTGAAGTTAATTTAGAAAAACAAGGGAATTCCAGCAATTACTTTATGCTCGCCCTCCCCATGCTGCGCCTTGCACACGACTTCCATTGTTTTTATACGTGATTTCAACAAAAAGTTCGCCGGAAGATAGCCCTATTTCCTCACGTAGAACTGGTTTAAAATAAGGAAGACCTTTTCGCACCGGTATCGTCGGCCCCTTTTGGCGCCCGCCCTTTCCTGGGAGGGACTCCCATGCCGCGGCGACGGGAGAGGGTCAATTTAATCACTGTTTCTACCGGCGTCGAACAGTTGAAGGGCCCTGGGCGCCACCGCGGGGGCTCGAGAATTCTTCTCAGGGCAACAGCACCCAATTTTGGAGAAAGGTTCATGGGAAACATTCTATTGATTTGGCTCATTCGTCTTTCCGGTTTGTACCTGTTGCTCGGGTTCCTTTTTGGCCTGGCCTTTGTCTCCCACGGAATGGGAAAGGTTGATCCCGTTGCCAAGGAAGGGACGCTCGGGTTCCGCATTCTCATTCTGCCCGGAGTCATCGCGTTATGGCCTTTTTTATTGGTTCGATGGTTGGGAGGGAAACGCCAGCCACCCCAAGAAGTGAATGCCCACCGAATTGCCGCGGCCGCTGATTCCCAAAGGAAAGGTTCATGATTCGCTCCCTTCGAAATAGGCATCGCCGGTTTTTCATTTTCCTGGCGGTCGTGTTACCGCTGCTTTTTTTGGCGGCGCTTCTATCCCGAAAGGATCCGCCCAGGATGTCAGACCTTCACAGCCTATTCCCTTCCAACAACTTGGAGACCGGCCCGCTATTGATGGAAAACGAGACGCTTCTCGAGGACATGGGCATTCGCTTCCAACTTTTCGAGGCTCGAGACGACCACCCCCGACGTATCTTGAAAATTCACATGGACCGTTCCTTATCCATACCCGACCCCCTGCTCTATTGGTACGCGGGAAACGGCGACGGCGGCGACCAACCCCCGGACACGGCTTTTTTCCTGGGTGTCCTGGACAACCGCAAAACTCAAGCATTCCTGGCGCCAGAGCGCTCTCCCTCCCTCGACGATTGGGTCATGCTCTACAGCCTGGGTCATCAGAAGAAGATCGCCGCGGTGCGGCTCGATGGGGAAGGCGGGAGTCCGAAAGGGGAAAAGCCATGAGCAACCATTACCAGGCCGTTGGCTGGAACCGGCAAAAAAAGCGCTACGACCTCCTTTTAATATTGGGGATCACGCTTTACCTGGCGGTGTTCGCCCTGGCAAATTTCCTGCTGCAGCCCAATATCACCCTGGAGACCCTGCTGCTGCGCGGTCTGGGAACCGCGGCCATCATTTTGCTTCATATTATTTTATGTATTGGGCCCCTGTGTCGACTCAACCCAAAGTTCCTGCCCCTACTCTACAACCGCCGCCATTTGGGCGTCACCATGTTTTTCCTCGGTCTCGCCCATGCGCTTTTGGCCATGGTCCAGTTTCACTTTTTTGGAGACGTGAACCCCCTCGTCAGCCTGTTCACAAGCAATGATCAGTACGCGAGCCTGAGCGCGTTTCCCTTTCAACCACTGGGTTTTTTCGCTCTGGTAATTCTGTTTCTGATGGCGGCCACCAGTCATGATTTCTGGCTTGCCAATTTGACCCCGCCGGTCTGGAAAACCCTACACATGATGGTCTACCTCGCCTACGCGCTGCTCATTGCTCATGTCGTCCTGGGCGTCCTCCAGGCCGAAACAAGCCCCGTTCTCGCGGGTTTGCTGGGTCTGGGTGTTGCCCTGGTCATCGGCCTTCATCTTTGGGCAGGATTCCGGGAGAAGGCGCTGGACCAACTCGAACCAGAAAGTTCGGAGGGATTCGTTGATGCGGGTCTAATCGCGGATATTCCTGAAAAGCGGGCCAAAATTGTGCTGGTTGCGGGAGAACGGGTGGCCGTGTTTCATTATGACGGCAAGATATCCGCGGTTTCCAATGTATGCCAACATCAAAACGGGCCGTTGGGAGAGGGAAAAATTATCGACGGTTGTATCACCTGCCCATGGCATGGCTATCAATACAGGCCCGAGGACGGTTGCTCCCCGCCTCCCTTTACGGAGAAGATTCCCACCTTCCGGGTGAAGCTCGAACAGGGTCGCGTTTGGATCGACCCACAACCCAACCCACCGGGGACCCCCGTGGAGCCCGCGCACATCGAACACGACTAACATTTCAAGCTAGGAGGCTGAGCCGCATGTCTCAACGGGACCGGGATGAATTTTATGTCGGATATCTGCCACAAGCGCCGGACCGCCTTGGCGCCTGGCTCAGGAATCGGCTCCTACTCCTTTTCTTATTGTTACCGATTCTGGCGTGGGTCCTTGTTGCGGCGCAGTCACCCCTGGCCAAGGCGGTTTTCGAATTCCAGAACTATCGCGACTTCGAGGGCGTGCTCCTGGAACGGCCCTACCCCATGCTGCGGGTGGACCGGCCAGGGAAATATCGCGACGAACCGAGTCATTCTTACTATTATCTGGTCCAGTTCGGCAAGTTCGGCGGACAGTCGGCGGTAAAAGGTCTCGAGGGCAGTCGTGTCCGCTTGCGAGCCGCTTTGATCTACCGGGACAACCAAACCATGCTCGAACTGCAAGACGAAAGCGTGGAGGTTCTTTCCGATGCGGAAGCGCCGAGACCCCTGGTCATGGGGGGCGGCGAGAGTCTTGGCGAGACGACCTTACAGGGGGAGATTGTAGACAGCAAATGTTTTTTTGGAGTTATGAACCCGGGCAACCTCAAGCCGCATAAGGCATGCGCAACGCGATGCATCAGCGGGGGCATACCTCCGGTGCTCGTGGTTCGGAATGAGACGCAAGCCGCCCGTTACTTTCTCCTGACCTCCAGGGATGGGGGAATGGTCAACCGCCAGGTTCTTGACTGGGTGGCCGAACCCGTGGCAGTGGAGGGGGAGGTCTTGCGGTTTCAGGATCTGTATGTGCTGCGAATCAATCCCGGGGCCATTCGTCCACTCTGACGCAATCCCCATTTCCGGCTGGAACCCCGGCGAACCGGGCTAATTTCTCAAGCAGTCCGGCATCCTTGTACTGCTTCAGATTTGATCGCGATTGGAGCAGGATGAGGAGAATCAATACCCCGGTCTTGCCATCCAAACTCGAAGTGTAGGCGTGAATTAGGATCAAAAGGAAAGCCGCGGCCAACCCAACCCAACAAAACACCAGGTAGGCGCGCCTGCTTCGAATTTGACGGGCCAAAAATTTCTTTTCCTTGGGGTGCAGGTTTGGGCTCGTCACGGACCACGCTCCTCATCATGTTAGGACGTACTCGGGGGCTCGGCGACAACCATGTTTTTCGGCCCGTGAACGCCCGACCACAGTCTACCACGCGGGATCGCCTTCCCCGTGAAGTCCAATGCCCTGTCACGACGTCCTGTTTTTCACACAACCCGCGTTTTGCCACTTGAGCCATACCCCCATTTCAAGGTAGGTTGTGAGGGTAGTTACCTACCTGGCGCAAAGGAAGAGAAACTGTCCCATTCGAACAGAATTCTTTGTTGCCCCTCCACACTCCCGCGGACGGGCCGCATCTTGATAATTCGGAAAGAACACCTCCCAGTGTTGCCGAGGTCGAATTTCGGCAAAGGTGTTGGGGTAAAGGGGAAGGCATGATCATCGGCATTAACACATCCTATACACATGGCGACGAGGAGTATCATATTCAATGCGAAGACCTGGGCGACCAAGCATCCTGTTTTGAAATTAAGGTGTACAAGGGAGGCACGATCCTGTGGCAAAAACGCGTACCCTATGCCGCGGATGCGGCCGGCCTGGGAAACCCGGCGGAACGGAGCGCGGCGCTCAAGCGGCAGATGGAAAAGCTGGTCCAAACCGTCAAAATCGCCATCTCGCA
This sequence comes from Acanthopleuribacteraceae bacterium, assembly GCA_041940685.1. Classification (GTDB taxonomy): domain Bacteria; phylum Acidobacteriota; class Holophagae; order Acanthopleuribacterales; family Acanthopleuribacteraceae; genus JBGTRP01. The sequence continues at coordinate 4,702 of JBGTRP010000080.1, read as the reverse complement.
AAACAAGATCGGCAATGATTGATGCGGGAGGGGCCGAACCGGGGGGCGGCGCGGACATCCCGCCACGCAAAATTGCGGTCATCACCACATCGCGTGCGGATTACGGTCATTTATACTGGCCATTGAAGGGCCTGTCCGCCCATGAAAAGGTTGACGCCAGGCTTATTGTTTTAGGCGCCCATCTTTCTCCTGAATTTGGACGCACAATCGGTGAAATCGAGGGTGACGGTTTTCCTATCCACGCGGCGCTCGAATGTCTCCTGAGTTCGGATTCCGATGTGGGCATGGCCAAAACCATAGGTCTGGCCAGTTTGAGCCTCGCGGACTGCCTGGGCGCCTTACGTCCCGATATTTTGCTCTTGATCGCGGATCGCTACGAGATGCTGGCCCCGGCCGCGGTCGCGCTGGCATTGCGCATCCCAATCGCCCATATCGAGGGCGGCGAGGTCAGCGAGGGCGCCGTCGATGACGCGGTGCGAAACGCCATCACCAAGATGAGCCATCTGCATTTCACCCCAACGGCCGCCGCCACAAGGCGGGTGCTGGCCATGGGCGAAGAACCCTGGCGCGTACACCAAACCGGCGCCCCCTCGCTGGATCATCTGCGCCACCGCCCCATGTGGCGTAAAAAAGAGCTGGCGCTGGAGCTCGGCTTGGATTTGGAGCAACCCACCCTGGTGGTTTCCTACCACCCGGTCACCCTGCACGCCAATACGGTGGACGAAGCGGACGCGGTTTTCAAGGCGCTGGAAAAATTGGATATCCAAACCCTGTTCTGTTTCCCCAACGCGGATGCGGGCAGCCGCAATCTCATCGAGCGGGCCCGGCGGCTCGTGGAAAGGAACACTCGGGCGCATCTCTTTGTGAACCTCAACCACCTGAAATATTGGAGCCTGCTGCGCCACGCGGACCTCCTGCTGGGAAATTCCAGTAGCGGCATAATGGAGACGCCCTCACTGGCCCTGCCCACGGTCAATATCGGCGACCGCCAAAAAGGGCGCGAGCGGGCCCGCAACATCATCGATACCCCCGCGCGGACGGAGTCCATTATCGAAGCCGTTCAACGGGCCCGCGACCCATCTTTTAGGTCCGCGTTGCGGGACATGAAAAACCCCTACGGCGATGGACATGCCGCGGAAAGAATCGTGACCCAACTAACCCGCGCGCCCTTGGGCGAAAAGCTCCTGATCAAAAAAGCGGTTCTCTAGCCAACGGCGGGAGGAAAGCATGCAAGATATTCACATCCCATTGGCAAGACCCGACATCGGCGAGAGCGAAATTCAAGCGGTCAACGAGGTGTTGCGGTCGCCGTTTCTCAGCCTGGGACCCAGGCTGGCGGAGTTTGAGGAGGCGATTGGGGCGCGAACGGGCGCGCGGCACGCGGTCGCGGTGAGTTCGGGCACCAGTGGTCTTCATCTCTGCATACGGGGCTTGGATTTCCAGCCGGGAGACGAGGTCCTTACCACTCCATTCAGCTTTATCGCCTCGGCCAACGCGCCGCTTTTCGAGGGGGTTCAGCCGGTTTTTGTGGATATCGATCCCCGAACCCTGAACATGGACCCGGCGTTGGTGGAAAACGCGCTGTCCCCGCGCATTAAGGGAATTCTCGCGGTGCATGCCTTCGGCTATCCCGCGGCCATGGACAGCCTGGCCCCATTGGCCGCCCGTCACGGGCTCAAACTGATTGAAGACGCCTGCGAAGCCCTGGGATCACGGCTGGGGAACCGCCATGTGGGCACTCATGGCGACACGGGCGTTTTCGCTTTTTATCCCAACAAACAGATCACCACCGGCGAGGGGGGCGTTGTGGTGACGAACTCCCAGGAAGTAGCCGCCAGGCTGCGCATCCTGCGCAATCAGGGCCGCGATCCCGATGGTAGCTGGCTCGACCAGGTGGCGTTGGGGTACAACTACCGCATCTCCGATCTGCAATGCGCCTTGGGCCTGGCTCAACTGAGAAGGCTGCCTGAAATTTTGGAAAAGCGGCGCCGTGTGGCCGCTCACTACGATTCCTTGCTGGCCGGAAATCCGAATTTGGAATTGCCCGTCCGGCCGGCCGAAACGCGATCCATGAGCTGGTTCGTCTACGTCGTTCGGCTCCACCAGCGCTTTAGCCGGGAGGATCGCGACCAGATCGTATCGGCCATGATGGCGCTGGGCATTCAATGCGGCCGCTATTTCCCTCCCATTCACCTGCAGCCCTATTACCGGAAAAGGTTCGGCTACCGCCCGGGAGATTTTCCCCATACCGAAGCCATGGCCGACCATGCCATCGCGCTACCCTTTTTTACCGCCATGCAGGCGGAACAAGTGGAAACCGTTTGCCGCCGGCTGCGGGAGGTCATGGCCCCATACCATCGCAGGCCATGACTCCTTGATGCGGATCAGGGGCCATCCGAGGCGAGATGAAAGGGAGCGCTGGTGAAGAGCGCCTTTTGAGTGGCCGGATCCACGGCGCGTATCCAGAGCATGTACTCTCCCGAGGTCAGACCCTCCGTTTTCAACTCGCCCTGGTAGTGGATGGTGCGCGCGCTCTCAGCCCACTCCCTGACGATGCGCGCCGGTACATTGTGGACGCCATTGCCGGACTTGACCAGGAATTGAATTTGGTACTGGGTCTCCCCCGGGCGCTCCAGGTGGAACATAAACCACAGGGTATCGCTCTTGCCGCGGTAGGGCGCGAGCGCGGGTTTGAAGTACTTGTCGTCCATACGCAGGGGATCCTCGCGATGGCGCGACTCCACGACCATCGTATCCAATTCGCCGCCGGCCCAGTTGTTGAGATAACGTATATGGTTGAGCGCCAACGGTTGGGGAGTATCGGGGGCGCCGACCATTACCGGACTGAGCCTGGTCTCTCCCGATTGGAAACGCCCGTCGGCCGGTAGGTCCAACTGATGAAAACTCAAATCGCCGGTATCCATGTTGCGGATGGAAACCCGTAAGTATTGCGGCCAACGCTCGGTCAGCAATAAGTCGTAATAGTTGATCGACGACTCGGAAGGAAACTCGGTAAGGATGCTGGTGGTGAGATCCAGAAGCTCTTTATTTTCATCCAGAGCCGCGAGACCCAACTCGAAGCCGTTTTTAGGCGGAGAGGAAAAAGAGAAGTTTCCCAATAGGGGCACGCGGTAACCGCCCTGTTCGCGGGCAAACACATAGGAATCCCAGCGCGCATCCATATCATTGCGGTAGATCTGTCCATAGAGCAACATGGCCGCGAGCGCAATGCGGCGTTCCTCTTCCTTGAGCTCCGTGTAGGCGCTCGCGGGTTCGAATTCGGAGCCGTACCGCAGTTGCCAACCCCGATCCTTGTTCTTCAGTTTGATTTTGATCTTCACCCGCTTTTGCGGCTTTTTTAACGGATAGACCAACCGATAGTAATGGCTGGCCACGCGCACCATTTTGTCGATACGCTCGTCGATGTCCGTGCTGGAAAAGGATTTGATCATAATTCCCCCGGTGAGCTTAGAGGCCGCGGAGGGACCGCTTTCCAGTTGGTAGTTGTTCTCGACGATGGTGTTGGAAGTCACGGTGGAGGAGAAAGGGTTGGGTGGGAACTCGCCAAATTCCTCGAGGGCGCTGGAGAAGGATGGCCGTTGGTTGCGGAGGTTAAGTTGCGTATGGTCACCGCCAATGGTCGCCGTGGGCTTGAAAAGCACGCTGTAGATGGTGGCGTCCGCCCGGTTGAGCGTCCGACCCAGGCGATCGGAATCATCCGCGGTGTCCCCGTATTGGCTGTTCACCTCCAGGTAGCTGCCCGAGGTGAAGAGAAAAATCGACTTGGGGCCCTTGATGTATTCCAGCATGTTGGCGATGCCCAGCATATTCAGGTAGAAGGTGCGGTAATGATCTTTCTTGATGCGGGCCTTCTCCTTGACGAAGGAGTTGACGCCGATTTCGTAAGAGCCCTGCTCGCGAGGGGGGATTTGGTCCCAATACTCGATCGCGTCGTTGATGCGGCTTTGGGAACGCTTCAGGTCCCTGCGCAAACGGCCCTGATATTTCGCGTTGGCGAGCGATTCCTTGACCGCCTGCTTGTTTTTGGTAAAGCCGGTCAGATGCTTGAACTTGCCGTCCAAATGAACCACCTTGACGAAATCGCGGTCATCGATGCGCTCATCAATGAACTGGGCCACGGCCTTGATCACGTCCTGGTAAGTTTCCAGGGTCATCTGCCCGCTGTCGATGAACAAAACCTTGTACCGGTCTTCCAAGGCCTTTTCCGTCTCCACGGTGTAATCGTCTTCCAGCACGATCTTTTCACCGCCCTTGGCGGTCTCCCGCGTTAAGTCCACCTCTTCGAAATAACCGACATCCTGGGTTTTCCCCCCCTCGGCCAACACGAAGTCCTCCAGCTTCAAGCCCTTGACGGGTTGATCGTCCTTGTCCAATACATGGACCCGGATATCCTTGTAAACCACGGTGAGTCGTTCATTGACCTGGGCAAACCCCGCCAGCGACACACAGCACAAGAAAAACCATTTCATGACCAATCCAACCTCTTTGCAAAATTTCGCCGGCCCCATATCCCAGCCGGCCTCTAACCTAATTCCGAACCGGTTTTCGGCCGCGGGCACGGGACCACGCCGGTTCCAGAGGGAAATGTTACCATTCTTGCCCAGAATTGTCCGCGCACGGAGAACCGGCCACCGGGTTTCAAACCGGACCAAATTGGCGGAGCAAATTTCATTCCCATCCG
>JBGTRP010000079.1:0-14581 GCA_041940685.1 Acanthopleuribacteraceae bacterium | reverse complement strand
CTGGGTAACCGGCTGGCCTTTACCCGCGAAGAAGACTCCCAAACTTTCCTGACCACGGAAAAAATCGAGGTTCGCTTCCCGGAGCGGCCCCATTGGCCAAAGCCCTCGGGGTTGTGGGTCATCGGTCAGGACTGGAGCATTTTCGTTGTCGACCAACGTCAGGAGTAAAGCGCCATGATTCAAAACCCCATGTGCAAAACCGTTTGGAACCGGGCTCTGGATGTGGTCTTCGATTGTTATTGTCTCACTCGGGCGCCCGCCTCCGGCTCTCTTCACCCGGCCCTGACCAGGCTGAAAGAGGCCGCTACCCTGGTGGTCCGCCACTTCCAGAAAGAACTTGTCGGGGCGCGCTTTTTAACACGGGCCCCAGGTCTGGAACTGCCCAGAAAATTCCTTGACGAATTGGACCTTCACCTGCAAATAGCCGCGGGTCTCGGCTTCATTGAAGCCGGTCTCTACCGACAATTGGCATGCAAGCTGAGACGGCTATCGCGAGGGGCGCGACAATTGGCCGCCCTGTCCAGGAACCTCCAGGGCGAAAGAATCGCCAGGAACGGACCAGGCGGCAGTTTCGATTCCCCAACCACCCCAAAAGGAGCATGATTATGTTACATTCGTTGCAAAACCTGGCCGTCCTCACCTGGAGAGAGCCGTTGAGCGATGAATCCAAAAAGCTGCTGCAGGCCATTTTCAAAGCCTTGCCGGAACAGCAGCGGGCAGATTTTTTGACCGAAATCTACCAATCCATGGAAGAGCGGGGGCGGCAGGCATTTTGGCGCCGGACCCGCGAGGCGGCGGCCCCAACTGCAAGCCAAGAGATCCCCGAGTCGAACGCGACACAAACGGAACCGCCCAATGCATCAAGCGCGGTGCGCGGGGTCACCGCACCGGAAGAGGCGGCGACAAGCGGAGACGCCGACACCATTGGCGAAACCAACCACCGGCAAACTCTCCACCGCGGAATCGAAGAGTTCAATCGCTTCAAACACCAAATGTCCCGCGAAGGGCATTCCGATATGAAACGCCAGTTATGGAGTTGCTTGGGTCTTGGGATTTTGGCGCTGGGCGCCCTTGCCCTTATGGGGATGGGCGGAGAATACGTTTATTCCTTATTCAAAAGCTGGTGGCGTTAGGGAGAAGGCGGCATGGGCATCTCCCTGCCAAGGTAGACTTCCGCGATGGTTAAGGCCAAGGCATAAGTATCTAGCTCATTCGGGGTGTCGATAAGCAAGAACAGGGCAAAGTTCCTCTCGGAAAAGCGGGCGATGGCCGCATGAACGCCCGGTTCCTCGGCGGCGCTGTACTCCATGCGCAGGCCACGGACACTCTCGATCCGCCAGCCACAACCGTATGCGCCTCTGGTCCCATCCTCCAGCCGCGGCGGCTGGAAAAAACGCAGCAGCGTCTTCAGGCGAACCAGGCGATTGGAATTGAGCGAGGATTCCCATTTTCGCAAATCCTCCATGCAGGAAACCCAACCCCTGCCGGTCTCGCCCTCCTCGAAATAGGTATGCTCCAACCCAAGCGGCGCCAGCAGGTTTTCCCGGATGAAGCTCGGGGCCGACTCACCGGTCGTTTCCTGGATCAGACGTTTCAGCAACTGGTAATTCAAGGGCGCATGGATCGATTGGGCCCCCGGTTCGATATCGAGTGGGTCCCCGGCCAGATCTTCCAAACCCTGTCCGGGTCCGAGCCCGGAGGTATGGGTCAGGAGATGGTGAATGGTAACCTTGTTCATCCAAGCGGGTAGATCCGTCAAATAAGAGGCGAGATTCTTCTCGACATCGAGCTCTTTTCTCTCCTCGAGTAGCAGAACCGCGAGGGCCACGAATTGGTCCGCGAGGCTGCCGACGGTAAATTCCGTACGCGCGTCGATCTCCTCACCCGGCTGATAAAGCTCGTAAATGGTATTTTCAAAGCGGCTGACGGTCACACACAAGCGGCCCTCGATGGCCATGGAATCGAATACCTTGTCAAGCTCCCGATCCGGACGGGGCGGCATCTTCCCCGTGTCTCGAACGATGAGGAAACCACTTCCCAACACACCGAAGACCGCCAGGATGCCGGCTAGAATCAGCAACGCCTTTTTCAGGCTGCCCCAAGGACCTGACCGCTCCCCTTTCACGTTCATACCAATCTCCCTTCGGCCTTCTCTACCGGCCTAACAACATAACTCAAAAGCGGCTGTAAAGGATACCGACGATTCCCCTTGTATCCCACAAAGTTAGTTCATCCGCCGAAAACTGAAGCCTTGTGACCCCAACCGCCGACTCGCACCTGGCCGAAACCAAAATTTGTCGGCATTCGTAAACGACAGGGAAGCCAACAAGGCAATCCCCATCACCGCGCATCCTCCTCTTTCCTCATCAATCACCCGGACGCCCGATCCACAAGCCTCGGCTCTCCCAACCCCTCACAAGCTTTGTTTTCGCCCGGTCCATGCCTAAAACGCCTTGGTCTTCTCCCGCGTTCTCACCCCAATCCCGCGGTAACTGAGGTTGTCGGAAGCCGGGCAATTGGCGAACAGGCGCAAAACGCGTTGCAAGGTCTTTCACCCACGGACATGCAAGGGAGCGAAAGCGCCTACCTAAGGACGCCGCCGAATCGGGTTCGTCCGGATCGTTGCTCCCCACCGCATCCCACGCGTAACCTATCTTCATGATTCGGATTTCGGGTTATACTTAGGCCATGCTGAGAGAAAGTAACTAACTTTTTAGAGAAGGCTTTTCGTGGATTCCTCCAACCAGGCAAAAATCCTAATTGTTGACGATAATCCCTATAATCTGGAGGTATTGTCACGCCGGTTGGAGCGCAGGGGGTTTGAGACTCTTTGCGCCGACAATGGCAAGGAATCCCTGCGGCTGATTCAAGCCCAGGAGCTCGATCTCGTCTTATTGGACATCATGATGCCGGGCATGAGCGGAATCGAGGTTTTGGTGGAGGTGCGCAAAACCTTTTCCAAAACGGCGCTGCCCATCATCATGGTCACATCCCGCGGCGAAAGTGAGGATGTGGTGGACGCCCTGAACATGGGCGCCAACGATTACGTAATGAAGCCCATCGATTTCCCGGTAGCGCTAGCTCGAATACAAACCCAGCTTTCTCAAAAGCGGGAAGTCTCCAAGATTTCCAACACCAAGCTGACCTACAGCTTCATCGTAGGCGAGTATTTCGGCCATTACCTCATCAAGGAGAAAGTCGGGCAAGGCGGCATGGGCGCGGTGTACAAAGTTCATGATCCCAGCCTGGACCGGACGGTTGCGCTCAAGGTAATTCTGCCCGGGCATGAGTTGACCAAGGCCCAGGTAGAGCGTTTCAATCGCGAGGCCAAAGCCATCGCCAAAATCAAACACCCCAACATCGTAACCGTGTACCAAATTGGGGAAATGCCTCAGCACCACTTCACCATGGACTTCATCGAGGGAACCAACCTCTCCCGCCTGATCAAGGATCGATCGCTATCGGCTCCAGAGGCGGTCCAGCTTTGCAGCAAAATTGCCTCGGCGCTGCATACCGCCCATGAAAAAGGCATCATCCACCGGGATTTGAAACCCTCCAATATCATGATCGACGGGCAAAACGAGCCCCATCTCATGGATTTCGGGCTCGCGAAAATGGAAAGCGAGGGAGAGTCCATCACACTCACCGGCGATATTCTGGGAACGCCGGAATACATGGCGCCTGAACAGGTCGACGCGAGCTGCGGGGAGGTGGACACCCGCTGCGATCTTTATTCCCTAGGCGTCATCCTCTACGAGATGCTGTGCTGGGAGCCTCCCTTTACCGGAACCCCGGTGCGGGTTTTGTGGCAAAAACTAAACCAAACGCCTAGCGCGCCCAGCCTACTCAACCCGGAGCTTTCACCCGAGTTGGACGACATCTGCATCAAGTCCCTGGCCAAGATGGCGGAAGACCGTTTTCAAAACGCCCTGAGCATGAAAGGACAACTGGACGGCCTGAAAGTGTAGGCCAGCGCGATCGCCAATATCTCATAAGACCTGAAGTTTTTTCGCGCGCTCACCGGGCGGGGGAGACCTCATCCGACCGGGCGGACCGCATATTTTGCCAGCCAACCGCCAGGGAGACGAGCAGGGCGAAAATGTTGAGCCAAACAAGAAGACCATCGACCTTGACCAGAATGAAAACAAATGCACTGGCCAGCAGCAGCAGCCTTTGGTGCAAGCGCAGTTCCGCGAACCAATATCCCGAGATGCCCGCGGCCAAGACCAGTACCCCCGCCAGGGTCACCAACAAGGCCAGAAAAACCGCCACCATGGAGGCGGGATCTCCGCTGGCGTCTAACATCAAAAGCTGAGGGTGGATGACGAAGGCGAAGGGCAGGGCGAACCCAATCAGGGAGAACCGAAATGCGGTAAAGCTGGTGCGCATAATATCCGCGCCGGCAATGGTGCCCGCGGTATAGGCCGCGAGCGCCACGGGCGGCGTGACCATGGACATCATGCCAAAGTAAAAGATAAACAGGTGGGCGGCCATGGGAACCACGCCCAAATCGCCGAGGATCGGTCCGATCAGCGTCGCCATCAGCAAATAGCAAACCGCGGAAGGCAAACCCATGCCTAAAACGATGGTGCAGAACATCAACAGCAGCAACGCCAGCAGCAGGTTGTGTTGGGCCAGGGGCAAAAGCACTCCCGGCAGCTTGGCGCCCACTCCCGTCAGGGTTACCACGCCGATGATGATCCCCACACAGGAGGCCGCGGCAATAAGAGAGACGCCGCTTTTGGCCGAACGGCTGAGCACCTCGGCAAGCTCTTTGAAACCGATGCGGGTATCTCGATGCATAGGGCTCAGCAGCAAAATAACCAGTAAGGTGAGGCTGACCGCGCGAAAGGGGGTGAAGCCAAGCAGAAGAATGGCGATCAGCGCGGCGAATGCGCCAATAAAAACGATACCCGCCCAAAAGGATAGGGGTTTCTCTTCCCGCGGAGATTCCTCCACGCCGGTGGCGCCCACCCGTTTGGCGTAGAAGTGGACAATCAGGAGCAGCGCCACATAGTAGAGCACCGCGGGAATCAGCGCCGCCCGGATGATCTGCAAATAGGTTACAGGCGGATCGATGATCTCCAGCATCATATAGGCGCCGGCGCCCATGACCGGCGGAACCAGGGCGCCGCCGGAGCTGGCCGCGGCCTCCACCGCGGCAGCGGCGCTGGGCCGAAAACCCGAGCTGCGCATGAGGGGAATGGTGAAAGTGCCCGTGGTGGCCGTGTTGGCGACCGCGCTGCCCGAAAGCGAACCCATCATACCGCTGCTCAACACGGCGATCTTGGCGGGCCCTCCCGCTGCCCGGCCGAATATTTTGCGAGAAAAATCGATAATAAAACCGGTGGCGCCCGTTTTTTCCAACAACACCCCGAAAATCACGAAAAGAAACACATAGGTGAACATTACCTTCAGAGCGATGCCGAATACGCCCTGACTATGTAAAAAAGTTTGGCTGACGATTCGCTCCCAGGGAAAGCCGCGATGGGGAAAGAGCCAATCCGGCATCGAAGCCCCGAACGAAGCGTAGGCAATGAAGGCCGAGGAAAGCAAAGGGAGGGTCCAGCCGATGGTCCTACGAGTCGCCTCTAGAACCAGAACCAGCCCCAAGAGCCCCACCCATTCATCCAGAGCGTGTTCCATTCCGGCCCGGTTACCCAATGGCTGATCCCCCAACCAAAGCCCCCGAAAAATCGGCTCGGTCTGGATCAAGATATAACCGAAGCAAAAAAGAACCGCCAGAATCAGCGCCAAATCCAGGGCATGGGCGAAGCCGCGGTCACGCCAGCGGGGGTGGAGAGGCGTGGTGCAGAACACCATCACCAACCCCAACATGGCAAAAACCGCCAACTGGGATTGGGGCGTCAGATTGGGGTAATTCACCTCCGCCAGTGTGAAGAGACACAACATCGGGCCGATCAACCGGGAAAGACCCAGTTTCAAGCGCTCCCACATCGACCCTAGTCTCCCGATTCGGCCGCCGCTCCCTGTTCCGCGGGCCAAATGCCGATTTCCTTGTAGTACCGGATCGCACCGTCATGAAAGGGAATTCCGGTGTTGCGGACCACGTTTGCGGCCTGAATCGCCTTGCCCGCGGGGTGTTTTTTGACCACCTCGGCGCGCTTTTCATAGAGCAATTTCGTGATCTGGTACACCTGTTCCTCATCCTGAGCCTGGCCGGTGATGAGATGCATGGCCCCCACGTTCAGGCCGTGAAAGGGCTCCGTTTGTCCGCGATAGGTTTCCGCCGGAATGGTAGCGGGAGTAAAAAATGCATAATCCGCGATGAGGGAAGCCTTGGCCTGCTCCTCAAAGGGCAAAAAGACGATATTCTGGCTCGCGCAAGCTTGGGTGATGGACGCGGTCGGCACCGCGCCGCCCAGGAAAGCGGCATCGGCGGAGCCATCCGCCAACATGTCCACCGCACCGGCTTGCGTGTTGTACAAGGGAGTGAAGTCGTCGAGGCTCAACCCATGAGCCGCGAGGATAGGACGCAAAAAATACTCGAACCCTGCGCCCGCGGGTCCGATCACTACCCTGCGCCCCTTGAGGTCGGCGATCGCGTTCAAACCGGAGCTGCGCGGCGTAATGAACATGGCGATATTCGGCGCCAGTGTCATGACGGCCCGAATGGGATAGGGCTTTTCCCAATTGCCCTCGCCATTCAGCGCGAAGTAGGATATCGCTGCGTTGGCCAGGGCGAAATCCAGTTCCTTCTTGTCCAATCGCCGCACATTTTCCTGGGTTCCCTTGGTGGACTCGGCGCTAACTTCCCAGTTCATGTCGCCCTTATTCTCGTTTACGACCTGAGCCAGGGCTCCACCCACGACGAAAAAGGCACCGCCCGGGGGCGCCGTGCCAATGCTCAAAAACTGACGTTTGGGCGCCTTCACGGCGGGTTCGGCCGTACCCTCCTGGCGACAGGCGCTCACAATACAAAATAGGACCAACCCAATTACAATCGCGGACAAACGCTTGATCAATGATGCCTTCCTTCGAATAACAATTTGGATAGACTTCCCGGCGCCAGGTGCAGTTATCCGGGGGAATCGTCACCCTACATCATACGACAGTTTTTCCGATTGTTTCACCAAATAGGTTCAGCAGCACCGGAGCGTTCCCAAGCCAAGCCGGGAGAAAGCTCAAATGCGCGCTCCCGATTGAGGAGGACGGGAGCCAAAAGGAGGGCGCGCATGGCGGCCGAACCACAAATCATCGAGCCTTGGGCGGAGGGAAAGGCCGCCTCAGGAAGTTTGCAATATTTCGATTGGGTTACTTGTAAAGGAAATCGGGATGGTTGAGAATCGCCCAAAAAATATCCGGTACGCTTTCCTCGTAGCTCCCTTCGCGCAAATAGGAGACAAAGATCCCCATTTCCTCGTTTGTCGGCGCACGGAAAAGGATGCTGTAAAAGAGATCTCTGGTCATCTCCTCGGGTGTTTTTTCACCCGTGTTCAGGGCTTGGATCACCGCGAGCGCATTGGGGCTGATCAATTCCGCAAAAAGGAAATAGTGAATGGAAGGTTCGTTAAAGAAGGTAAGCGCCGCGGGAAGATTACTCTCATTGTCGCGCTCCACCAGGTCTATATGATTGGGCCTGCCAAACAGGTCCAGCAAATAATGGGCACTGAACTGCATGTAGAAGTAATCGTCGAGACCTTGGTACCCCAGCCTTTGAAGGATATTGGGCCGAATCCGGCCATCCTCCGTGTAAATGGCGTCGATGCCGGGTTCGGTCGTATCCGGCAGTTCCCAGGCGCTGGCATAGGTTTTGTGCAGATAACCCCGAACCGTGTATTTCCTGGGAATTCCCATCACCTGAAAGGTCGCATCCACCAGCGCTTCGGCCTCCAGCCTCCGAACCCTGGAATTGCTCTCCCAGTAGGAAAGCATGGGGTTGCCGCCCGGCTCGGGTAAATGCGCGTAGTCCAATTGGTAGAGCGCGCTATTGCAAATAAGCGCGATGAGCGCTTTCAGGTCATAACCCGATTGGATGAACAAATCCGTCACCAACTCCATCAATTCGGGATCACGCGCCTGCACCGTGGCTTGGTTGCTCTCGGCAATCTCCGCGTTCAGGCGTCCCAAATCCCAATCGTCGAGGGGTTCCACGAATCCCGCGCCGAAGAAATGGGCCCACACGCGGTTGACCATGTTCCGCGCGAACTGACGGTCGCTGGTGATCATCCGGGCAAGAGCCGCGCGGCGGGTTTCGCCGGGCGCGGGCGCTTCTCCGGTAAACAGATAACGAGGCGGCACGATTGACCCATTGCGCGGAACGCGCATGCCCTCTCCTACTTGGGATTGGGCCACGTACTCGCCAAGGTTGGCGCCCTGTCCGTCGATCAGAAAACTGCCGCTATTGGAAAATTGCGGGTCATCCACATCCACGAGGCGGATTTCGTTAATGATCCGGTCTAAATTATCACCCACGCTGGTAGGAACTTGGAAATAGGTGGAAGACAGGAAGGCGGCCATCCCCCAGAATTCCTCCCGCCGTGAGACCGCGAGCCCTTTGTTGACCTGCTCCAGGTGACCCGCGCCATCGTGACAGGAAATGCATCCGGTGCGGATGCCCAGCATGGCTCCGGTGATGTAATCGACCTGATCGTCCAAAAAATCCAAACGGTAATCTTCTTCCAAGCCCTCCATGGCCCAAAAAAGAAATAGTGAATCCGATCGTTTGCCCTGCCCGGAGTCGGTGAGGAAGGCGCGCGCCATTTCATCCCAGGGCGTATTGGCCGCCACCATGTCCCGCGTGGTTTGGTACATCGGGTTCCGGAAGGGAACGGACTCGATAATGATCGGCCGGATCGTCAACAGGTTCCCGAAAAAGGTAGTCCAGCGGTTCACGTAAGCTTCCGAGGCTAAGGCCCGGTCGATGGCCCGGTTCCGCCTCCCCGGCTGTCCATCCTCAAAAAACTCGCGGGCCGCGTCGGCTTCCGGCAATCGCCCCGTGATGTCCAGCCAAATCCTGCGCAGGAAGGTCAGGTCATCCACGCGAGCCGTGTCCGCCCTTTTGCGGGGGAATGAAGCGTCCATATAGCTGTCAATGGGGTTTTCTCCGCTTTTTGCAACACTCGCGTCATCATCTCGCGGACCGGCCAGAAGAATCGCGTAGGAACCGGCCATCATCAGGAGAAGCGCTCCAATCTTGGCAAACATATCGAAATTCCTTTTCACGCGAGCCCCCTCAAACAAAAAGCTGATCGATGATATGGGCGGGACCGGTTTGGCTGGTGTCCACCATCTCGAAGGTCCGGCCGGAAGGCGTTTCGGTAAAACGCTCGGTCCAAACGATTCCCAATGCGCTGTACACGGTCGCGGCCAAGTCGTTGATGCCCATATAGCGTGTCCGCCGCCAACCGGGATCCGTGATGACGTCACCCTGAGAGGAGGTCACGCCGATGACCCGTCCCGGTTGGACGCCGCCACCGGCAAAAAGCGCCGGAACCACGTAGGGGAAATGGTCTCGGCCGTTGCTGCTGTTCAGCGGGCCCGTGGTGCGGCCGAATTCGCCCACGGCCACCAACAGCGTTTGATCCAGCAAACTACCCGGCTCACCGCCGTGCGCGGGCTGGGATGACAGGGCATCGATCAGGTAGGAAAAACCCTCGTCAAAGGCCATGCTCCTGCGTTGCAGGCCGAAGGCGGCGTTGGGCTGGTAAATGCTGATGTGGTGATCCCATCCGTCCAACTGAAGCTGGAAAACCCTTGTTCCCTTGTTGGCGGCAATCACCCGCACCGCGGTTTCGCATTGCCGTCTGAATGAAATGACGGGATCGTTGCTTTCCTCCTGGTCTCCGGGTGAAAGGAGGTTTTTGAGGTCCGGGTCGAGCATCATGCCGCGCGCCTGCTTTTGGAATTGAATATTATCGGCCCGCTTGTCCTTCATGGAGGCCGATGCGCTCCAAAGCCGGGAAAGTAGCTCGAAACGCCGCGCCTCGCCCTCGAATAGGTGTTCGAGGTTGGCCACGCTTCCCTCCGGGGAAAGCTCCAGGCCTAAATGGCTCTTGGGCAGAAACCCGTTCTTTGCCGGGTTCATGCCGATCATCATCGTGATCGGCAAGGTCTGACCGGTCTGGCGCTGTTCCTCGAGCTTGAAAGAGAGCATGGAAGCAAAATGGGGAATTTCGCTCATCAGCGCCGCGTTCTGCCGGTGTGCGGTCAACAAATGATACACCGCTCGGGAATGGACGGCCTCTTCCGCCGTAATGGAGCGTACGATGGAGAAACGATCCGTCATTGCCGCCAGTTTGGGCATGGTCCCCGCGGGCCACAACAGACCGCCGATATTCTGCGGCTCGATAAAGCTTGGCGTATAGGAACCCGGCTTCAGATCGAAGGTGTCCACATGACTGGGACCGCCCTCTAAAAACACGTAGATCAGGTAGCGGGCCGTTCCCAGCGGTTCCACCCCATCCTTGGTTCGCGGCAACCGCCGCCAAATACGCGGTTCCTCGCCCGCGAATCCCAAGCCAGCGACCGCCGTTGAGGCGCATCCCAACAGAAACTGGCGCCTTTGCATGCTCATGTTCTACTCCTCATGCGCCACCCATCCCCAAAACGAGACACGAATTATGGCTTACTACTTAAAATATATAAGTCCTAAAAGGAGAAGAATCAATCCCTTGCGGCTATTTTTTTGCCTTTTCGTCAAAATTTTCGCATCAGTTCATTTTTTTGAATATTCAGGATATTGAATTCACATCTCAAGCCTTGGCCCGTAAGCGGTTCCGCCACGCCTCGACCCGAGTCCGATTCGGGGTTTTCCATGGAGGGCCCGCTCCCCTGCGCCGCGTGGCGTTTCCGTCGCTAAACGGCGGCCGGTCTCGCCGCCTTAGCGGGATGGAGCGGCGCTCACAAGCCAATGGCTCGATCTTTCTCACATTGACAGGTTGACCCCGCCGCGTTATGCTTAGCGCGCTTTTTCGATTACATGATCCACGAGCCGGGCCTGCCACCGAGAGTTCCCTTTTTATGAGAGGCGATATTGCCCATCTCGGGAGGGTTTTGACATGCATGTTTTATTTGTGGCGCCCCACTTTCCAGCCTATCAGAAGCAGTTCGTGCGCGCGCTGAAGGCGGCCGGCGCCAAGGTAACGGGAATTGGAGAGGCGGACGCGGCTTATCTGCCGTCGGATCTCAAGGAATGGCTGGACGGTTATGAGACCGTATCCTCGGTTTGCAGCGATCAGGCCATGGTCGAGGTGGTGCGCAAAATCCAGCGCCAAGGCTGGGTGGACCGCTTGGAGGCCACGGTCGAGGCGCATATGCTCACCGCGGCGCGGGTGCGCGAGGCTTGCGGCATCCCCGGCGTCAGCTACGAGCAGACGGTGTTGTGCCGCGATAAGACCATCATGAAAGAATTCCTGCGCAAGCACGGCATACCCTGCGCGCGCTCGAGTGCGGCCGAATCCTCTGAGGAGGTCGTCCGGTTCGCGGAAAGCGTCGGCTACCCGATTATTCTCAAGCCGCGGGGTGGGGCCGGCGCGTCCTCGACCTGGTGCGTAAGGGATGCGAACGAGCTCAAACCCGCGCTCGAGGATACCGGCGTCTCCCAGGGCCACTCCATCGCGGTGGAGGAATTCATCGAGGGACATGAGGGCTTTTACGATACCCTCACCGCGAATGGCGAGATCGCACATGAGTTCATCAGCCATTATTATCCCAATGTGTTGGAGGCCATGCGCCATCGCGAGGTGTCGCCCGTGATCATCACCACCAATCGAATCTCCGCGCCCGGCTATCAGGAGCTCAAGGAAATGGGGGCGCGAGTCATTGAAAAATTGAAGCTGCACACCGCGCCCACGCATATGGAATGGTTTTATGGACCCAAGGGCCTCAAGTTCTCGGAAATCGGGGCGCGCCCGCCCGGCGTGGGACAATGGGATCTTTACTGCGCCGCCAACGATATCGACCTCTATCGGGAATGGGCCTTCTCGATCGTTCATGGAAGCTGCCCCGGCAAACTTTCGCGCAACTATTCCGCCGCCATTATTACGATTCGTCCCAATCGCGATGGCCGCATCCAGGCCTATCGCGGCCTCGAACACATTCAACAAAAATACGGAAAATGGTTTATCAAGAGCCATTTCCCGCCAATCGGGGCACGTACGCAACCGATCGAGGCCGGGTACATGGCCAATGCCTGGATTCAGATCAAATACCCCGATTACGACGATCTGCGCGCCATACTGAAAGAAATCGGAGACACCATTCAAATCATAGCCGGCTGATCGCCCTTCTCCCGGCTCAAAAGACCTAGCGGGATGCGACGGGGGCGCCTAGCCGGGGGCGCCTAGCCGGGGGCGCCCAGCCGATCAAGGCGAACCGAAATGGGCTTACCGGCCTCCCGCCGCAACAAGCAGCAAGTTGAGTTTGCTCTGCCCTGACTTGCTGCCTGACTCTTGTTGCTTTCAACTGCCGCCTTGGCCTTCCCAAAACATCACACAAGAGTAAAGATTTTGCGGCTAGCCCGCGGCCTCGTCCGATTTTCCCCGGGTGCGCGGGTCATCGCAAATGGATTTCCCCGTTCTTCCGATTGGGGATGATGCTACAATGGCACCCAGTTTTTCGAAGGATCAGATCCGAGACCGGTGCGCTTCCCTTCCAGCGAGCAACATCGTTTGGCGTTGAAAGAATTGGCGGGCCGCTTCCCAAGATACGCCTCACAGGAGTTCCTTCATGGCCGCAATCACGAATAAATCACCCCGCATCCTGCTGATCACCCCCGAAATCACCTATCTGCCCGAGGGCATGGGCAACCTGGCCAACATGCTCGGCGCAAAGGCGGGCGGGTTGGCGGATGTTTCCGCTGCCCTGGTCAATTCCCTCTACGAGGCGGGCATGGACGTTCACGTGGCCCTTCCCAATTACCGCACCATGTTCAACCGCAAAATCGCGCAAATCCACAATAAGGAATTGAGCATTTACCGCAGCAAGCTGGGAAACGACCGCATCCACCTTGCCGAGGACCGCTGCTTTTATTACCGCGAGCAGGTGTACGACAATTACGCGGCGCAGAACATGAAACTCGCGCTTGCCTTTCAACGGGAGGTGATCAATAACATTCTTCCCCGGGTTCAACCCGACATCATTCACTGCAACGATTGGATGACCGGCCTGATTCCCGCCTATGCCAATAGGTTGGGCATTCTAAGCCTCTTCACGGTACACAACATCCACAGCCTGCGCACCACGCTGGAGCATATCGAGGACAGTGGAATCGATGCGGCCCAGTTTTGGCCCAACCTCTACTTCGAACGGCCCCCGGCGAACTATGAGGAGACCCGCTCCGACAATCGTGTGGACTTCCTCGTAAGCGGCATTTTTGCCTCCACCGCGATCAACACGGTCAGCCCAAAATTCTTGCAGGAGATTGTCGAACAACGCCATCCCTTCGTCAGCAAGCTCATCGTTCAGGAATTCACCCAAAAGCTCAAAAAAGGTTTGGCCGCGGGGGTCCTCAACTCCCCGGATCCCAGCTTTCATCCGGAAACCGATGATGTGCTGATCCGCAAATATGGTCCCAAAAACCATGCCGAGGCCAAACAAGTCAACAAAAGAGCCTTGCAAAACCTGCTCGGTCTGATCGAGGATCCCAATGCTCCCGTTTTCTTTTGGCCCTCCCGCCTGGACCCGGTTCAAAAGGGCTGTGGCCTGCTCACGGATATCCTCTACGACATCATCTCCCAATACGCGCGGGAGCGCCTTCAGATCGTCGTCATCGCCAATGGTCCCTATCAAAAGAATTTCCACGAAATTGTGCGTCGCTTCGACCTGCATCGCAGGGTTTCGGTCTGCGATTTCGATGAGAACCTGACAAGAGTCGCCTATGCCGCATCCGACTTTTTGCTGATGCCATCTTCCTTCGAACCCTGTGGCCTGCCGCAGATGATCGGCCCCCTTTACGGAACCTTACCCGTGGCCCACGATACGGGCGGCATTCACGATACGGTCGCCAACCTATCGGTGAAGAACGGAACCGGCAATGGCTTTTTATTTGAGATCCATGACAGCACGGGCCTGCGCTGGGCGGTGGATCAGGCCATGAAATTTTACCGGCTTCCGGCCGCGGTGAAGGCCAAACAAATCGCCCGTATCATGACCCAGAGCGCGCGGCAATTCAGCCAAGCCTCTACCGCGCAAAAATATATGAAGATCTACGAGCTTCTGCTGCGCCAGCAAGACTAAGTCAACCAAATGGACCAGAGAAAGAAAATCTGTTGTCGAGGATTTAACCTCTTTCCCCGCCCAGGCAATTATTTTCGCGATAGCTCCCCGCCAGCCTGTTAAAATATGGCGTTTTGGCTTCGGTCCGGACCCTTTTCCGTTCTACATCTTCGAGGTAAAGCAGGCCATGAATGTTTTGATCATTTCTCCCGGATACCCCGCGGAAATGCCGCAATTTACCCGCGCTCTCGCGGAGGTGGGCGTCCAGGTTTACGGAATTGGCGATCAGCCGGTGGGTTCCTTGCCCGAGATCGTCCAAAAATCCTTGAGCGGTTTTCTGCGAGTGCCCTCGTTATGGGACGAGCGCGCGGTTGCCGACCAGATCCGCCGCTGGAAGGGACCC